>CAXGCE010000001.1:0-27197 GCA_964007795.1 uncultured Alphaproteobacteria bacterium
ATGGTTATGGAGCCCACGGTCCAGGATACTATCTCTATTCTACGCGGCCTGAACGAAAAATACGAATTGCACCATGGGGTGCGTATTTCCGATGGTGCCTTGGTCGCTGCCGCTAGCCTTTCGAATCGTTACATCACCGACCGTTTTTTGCCCGACAAGGCTATTGATCTGATGGACGAAGCGGCCAGCCGTATCCGCATGGAAATCGATTCCAAGCCAGAGGAAATTGACGAACTGGATCGGCGTATAATCCAAATGAAGATCGAGCGCGAAGCTCTAAAGAAAGAGTACGATGACGCCACCATCGCGCGGTTGGAAAAACTGGAAAGCGAATTAGCTGATCTGGAAAGCAGGTCCGCTGCCTTGACAGCGTCCTGGCGGAGCGAAAAGGAAAAATTGAGCGAGACCCAAGACCTAAAAGAGCAACTAGAGCAAGCTCGACTGGAAGCGGAAATGGCGCGACGGCAGGGGGACCTAGGTCGCGCCTCTGAATTAGCCTATGGCGTTATTCCTGATTTGACAAAACGCATTGAAGAGGCGCAGGGCGTTTGCACCAATAACAGCGGCCATATGTTGCGCGAGATGGTGGGAGAAGAAGATATTGCTGCCGTGGTAGCCCGTTGGACTGGCGTTCCTGTTGAAAACATGCTGGCAAGTGAGCGGGACAAGCTACTAGCTATGGAACGGCACCTAGGTGACCGCGTCATCGGTCAGGCGGAGGCATTATCTGCCGTCTCGAATGCTGTCCGAAGAGCCCGGGCGGGTCTGCAGGACCCCTGCCGGCCCATCGGCACCTTCTTATTCCTCGGTCCTACTGGCGTGGGTAAGACGGAACTGTGTAAGGCCTTGGCGGAGTTCCTATTTGACGATGAAGCTGCCATGACCCGCATCGATATGTCGGAATACATGGAGAAACATGCAGTGTCCCGTCTGATCGGCGCCCCACCGGGATATGTGGGTTATGACGAGGGTGGCACGTTGGCAGAAACTGTACGCCGGCGTCCCTATCAGGTGGTGCTCTTCGACGAGGTGGAGAAAGCACACCCAGACGTCTTCAACGTGCTCCTGCAGGTTTTGGATGACGGTCGTATGACCGATGGTCAGGGACGCACGGTTAATTTCACCAACACGATCATCGTCCTGACCTCCAACCTTGGCTCCGAACATCTGGCGGCTCTGGCTGATAGCGAGGATTCAGAGGCTGCGCGCGACGGCGTAATGGCCATGGTGCAGGCGCAATTCCGACCGGAGTTTTTGAACCGGTTGGACGAGATAATCCTATTCCATCGGTTAGCCCGCGAGCATATGGGTGCTATCGTAGATATCCAACTACGTCACTTAAAGGCTCTCTTGATGAACCGGCAATTGAATTTGTCCCTAGATGCCCGGGCGCGGGACTGGTTAGCTAAGGCCGGCTACGACCCGGTTTACGGTGCTCGTCCCCTTAAGCGAGTGATTCAGCGGCAGTTGCAGAATCCATTGGCAGAGCAGCTCTTAGAAAGCGCCTTAAGCGATGGTGAGACCATAAATGTTTCAGTTGCTGAGAACGGTTTGACCATCAACGACATGCTGGTAAAAGCGGCCTAATCACTGCACTTGCTGTTTAGGGGTTGGGACGCTGCCGTCAGCGCAGTCTTCTGTCGAAATAATTCGGGCATAAAGGGAATGTACCGCATTCGTAGCGGAGCCGCCGATTTCTGAGAATTGTTGCGTTTGGTTAGCTTTCTCGACAACGGGGTGGCGCCGATTTTCGAATAGGATGCCGCCCGCGATGATCATCGTGTTTTTCCCGTAGGCATCGCGGAATTACATTAGCGACTAGCTCTGCAACTCATGCAGATCCTTATACAGACCCAAGGCCTCCGGGTTGGCCAGGGCTTCACGGTTTTTCACCTCCCGGCCGTGGATCACGTCGGTGATAGCGATTTCAGTTATCTTGCCGCTGACGGTGCGGGGGATGTCGGTCACCTGCATTACTTTTGCTGGAATATGGCGTGGTGAGGCACCGGAGCGGATTTTCTCCCGGATGCGCTTGATTAGTTCTTCGTCCAGGGTGTAGCCACTACGCAGAATGACAAACAGGATAATACGAGTATCGTTTTCCCATTGCTGGCCTACGACTAGTCCTTCTAGGACCTCTTCCAACTGTTCTACTTGCCGGTAGACCTCTGCTGTACCGATGCGCACACCGCCCGGGTTCAATGTGGCGTCGGAACGTCCGTAAACAACCATTCCGCCGTGTTCGGTGAAGCTGACCCAGTCGCCGTGGCGCCAGATATTGGGATAGACATTAAAATAGGCGGCCCGGTACTTTTCGCCACTGTCGTCGTTCCAGAAATAGATGGGCATGGAGGGGAACGCGGCGGTACAGACCAATTCCCCAGGCTCGACACTTGCAACTTGGCCAGTGTCATCAAACACCTCAACCTTCATGCCCAAGCCAGGTGCCTGAATTTCGCCACGCCAAACCGGAAGGGTCGGCACTCCGCCCATGAAGCATGAGATTATATCCGTGCCACCGCAAATTGAAGCCAGATGGATGTCGCGTTTTACTTTTTCATAGACATAATCAAAGCTCTGGGGCGATAGCGGCGAACCGGTTGACAGTAACACCCGCAGCTCTGACAGATCATGCGTATTCATGGGTGCAAGGCCTGCTTTGGATATGGAATCGATCCATTTGGCTGATGTGCCAAAATGCGTTGCACCTTCCGACTGGACAAAATCAAACAAGATGTTGCCGTCAGGGTAGGCGGGCAAACCATCGTAGAGCAGAATTGTCGCCTTTGATGCCAGAGCCGATACTAACCAGTTCCACATCATCCAGCCGCAGGTGGTGAAATAAAAGACCCGATCACCGGGCCGCACGTCTGCATGCAGTTGATGCTCCTTCAAATGTTGCAGTATGGTGCCACCCGCACCGTGCACGATGCATTTTGGCGCTCCTGTGGTTCCGGAGGAGTACATGATGTAGAGCGGGGCATTGAAGGGCAGTTGTGTGTATTCGACTTCACGGGCCTCGTGCGACGCCAGGAAATCATCCCATGAAACAACATTGGACAAACCTTCCAAGGGCGGTGCGGTGCGCATATAGGGCACTACTACCAATCGGTCCACACTGGGCAATTGCGCCATGACAGCCTTAACTCGGTCCAGGCAATCGAATTCTTTGCCGCCATAAAAATAGCCATCCGCTACGAACAGTACCTTTGGTCCAATTTGGCCAAACCGGTCCAAAACGCCCTGTACGCCAAAATCTGGCGAGCAGGAAGACCAGACTGCGCCCAGTGATGTCGTGGCCAGCATGGCGATAACAGTCTCGGGTAAATTGGGCAAAAATCCTGCAACACGATCGCCAACGCCCACCCCTGCCGCTCGCAACGCTTGTTGCAGCTGCGAGACTTGATTTCGCAAATCGTTATGGCTCAGGGTTCGCTTTACGCGATCCTCGCCCCAAAAGATGATGGCTGCTTCAGATCCTTCAGCACGCAGCAAATTTTCGGCGAAGTTCAGGCGGGCCTCTGGGAACCATTCCGCCCCGGGCATGGCGTCGCCATTGCGTAGAGTGACCTTGCCCCGTGTGGCCGCACGCACACCGCAAATATCCCAGACAGTTGTCCAGAACTCTTCGCGGTAGTCGACGGACCAACGGTGCAGCGTATCGTAATCCCGGATATCAATGCCCCAGCGATGGGACGCTTCCCTCATAAACCGAGCCATGTTGCTGGTTGCGGCTTGCACGTCGTTCGGTTTCCAAAGTGGCTTATTAATCACATTGGTCTCCCTGAAATGCCATGCACGAGTTTAGTAGGCGGTCACGGTGCCGCAAACCAGTCATTAGGTGGATTTGATGCCGTTTGCAATGATTGCCCAACTGTGCGGACATCTGCTATGAGGCGGCAACAGAGTAACCGGACAAGGAATGAGACATCATGCAAGTTGATGGGAATGTTGCAATAATTACGGGGGGAGCCTCTGGTCTAGGGGCCGGCGCTGCGCGTGAACTAGCGAAGGCCGGTGGGCAAATTGCAATTTGGGATATTCAGGAAGATAAGGGCCTGGAAATCGCGAAAGAAGTAGGTGGCGTCTTCTGCAATTGTGATGTGACTTCGGAGGAAAGCGTAATTGCAGCCATGGAAGAGACCAAGGAGGCCCTTGGGGTCGGCCGAATTCTAGTCAATTGCGCTGGTACGGGGATTGCAATCAAAACTTCGTCACGGGGCGAGGCGCATCCTTTGGACCAGTTCCAGCGCATCATCAATATAAACTTGATAGGCACGTTCAATTGCATCCGACTGGTCACCACCGCAATGATTGAGTTGGAGCCCATGGACCATGGCGAAAGGGGCGTCGTCATCAATACTGCTTCTGTTGCTGCTTATGACGGACAGATCGGGCAGGCGGCCTATTCTGCCTCCAAGGGCGGGATTGTAGGTATGACCTTGCCTGTCGCCCGGGATCTTGCCGACAAGGGCATTCGTGTTTGTACCATCGCGCCTGGCATCTTCGAAACACCTTTGCTCGGCACGTTACCCGACGACGTGCGGCAATCCCTGGCCAACGCCGTGCCCTTTCCGCAAAAGCTGGGACAGCCAAGCGAATACGCACAATTAGCTCGTCAGATTGTCGAAAATGTTATGTTAAACGCCGAAACCATTCGTTTGGATGGTGCCATCCGTATGGCGCCTCGCTAGCATTTATGTAAATTTCGCTACGCCATGGCAGTTCGTGCTGGATTTTGAAGAGGCCTGTAGAATAGGCCGGGCTACCTGTCTGAAAATTTACAAAGCACCTTGTATTAGTTCGAGGCTGCTATTGTTGTTCAGGCCTCAATGATCCTGAACCAGATATCTAAACGGCGTTGTCAAAACACCCCTGTGCGGCATGCGATAAATAGCACAGGGTCTGTAGGACGAATTTTGGAAATAATGCCGCTAACGAACCTGCTTGAAGTTTTTTAGTGCGGCGTCGATAAATTCAGCAAATTTGACATCACGTTCGCTCAGGCCATCTACATCATGGCTGGTAAGGATAATTTCGATCCGGTTGTAGACATTCGACCACTCAGGATGATGATTCATCGCCTCGGCCTTCAAGGCGATTTGGGTCATGAATGTAAAAGCGCTGTTAAAATCTTTGAAGGTAAAGGATCGCGCAATGGCGTCTCGGTCCGTTCGTAGTTGCCAATCGGGGAGGTTGTTCAGGGCCTCCTGGCGGCGTGGGCCTTCAAGGCGATCAGTCATGGTGATAATAAGGGCGGAAATTCACCACCATGTCGAGTTATGGGTGATCCATGGTGGCGGTCTGGCTCCATCTAAATTCCTTTCTATAGAGTTAGTGCAGATCAAAATCAGAAATTTGCATTGCCTTCCAATCTATACCAGTTCCGGGTGCCAGCTTCACGCCTCATGACACCTCGCGGTCCAACGGATATTCGGCTTCAATGGTGTAAATTGCTCCCTCACGAGCCAAATGAGACGAAACTAGGCAAATTCGGTCAACTGTAAAGAGAGGTGATTTATATTCGCTGTACCGTGCTGCGTAACCTTCGGCTTCGATCAGCGGGGCACCGTTTAGGCGGGCGAGGGTCACGTGGGGATGAAAACGTCTGTGTTCCGGCTCTAACCCAACGGCCTTAAGCCCATGCTGAATTTTTTTATGTAGTCTACGTAATTCGGTGTAGTCCCCGACACCCGCCCATAGGATGCGTGGTAGTCCCCGTTCGTTAAAGAACCCCGTGCCGCGAAGAGATAGATTGAAACAAGGGTTGGCAATTTGATAAAGCACGTCGTCAATATCCCTGGCCATAGCGCCATCCACTTCGCCGATAAATCGCAATGTCAAATGCATGCGTTCGCTGTCCTGCCAGCGGGCGCCTTCCACGCCGCCGCACAAAGCCGTCAAGGTACCCTTAATTCGGTTAGGGATCGGAATAGCCACGAACAGGCGCATGCGTTAGGCCTCCACTTAACGATCCAACAGGTTAATTACATAGGGTGTCAAGGCATCGACAATAACCCTGACGCCATTAGCATTGGGATGAATGCCATCGCTTTGGTTAAGATGCGATTTAGCCGCCACGCCGTCCAGGAAGAACGGATATAATTTTGCGCCGTGTAACTTTGCTAAATCGGGATATATGCTATTGAAGGCTTGGCTATAGTTCGGTCCCCAGTTTGGGGGTGCCAGCATTCCGGCCAGCAAAACTGGAATTTTGCGTCTCTTTAACTCTACCAAAATGGCACCGAGATTTTTTCGGGTTACCCGTGGAGGGATCCCCAACAAGGCGTCATTGGCGCCCAGTTCGACAATTACCAAGTCGACGGCTTCGTTCAAGATCCAAGCCAGCCGCGCCCGTCCGCTCGATGTGGTATCGCCCGAAACGCTTCCGTTCTTAACTCTGACCGCTTTCCCGGACTGTTTCAATGCGGCTTGCAATTGGGCCACAAACCCATCAGCTCGCGGTAAGCCGTAACCCGCTGTCAGGCTATCTCCAAAGGTCAATACTACGGGATCCTTGGCCTGGGCAGGCCAGATAGCGATCAGGGTCAGCAAGAATGCGCTGGTCTTGACAAGCTGTTTCACGTAGCCATTTGCCATAGATGCTTTGCGTTTGCAGGGAGAAAACGGCTTGAATTCTGGCGACATTATGATCGACCTGGATGATGTGCACCTGACGCTGCCCAGCGAGGCGGGGCCGATTGATATATTAAGGGGTGTTGGCTTGTCTGTCGCCCGGGGCGAGGCAATTGGTCTTGTTGGTCCTTCGGGTTCGGGGAAATCTACTCTGCTGGCGGTGATGGCGGGCTTAGAGCGGCCCGGGCGCGGCCGCGTACGGGTAGCCGGACAATATCTCGAAGCCATGGGGGAAGATGATTTGGCCCGTTTCCGCAGGGACCATGTGGGAATCGTCTTTCAGTCCTTTCATTTAATCCCCACCATGACGGCCCTGGAAAATGTGGCCTTGCCATTGGAATTTGCCGGTGTCAGTGACGCTTTCACCGAGGCAGAGGCTGCATTGTCCCAGGTCGGATTGGATCACCGTTTCAGCCACTACCCATCCCAGCTATCTGGCGGGGAACAGCAAAGGGTGGCCCTCGCCCGGGCGGTGGTCCGTCGGCCCGGTTTACTGCTAGCGGACGAGCCCACTGGCAACCTTGACGGATCCACCGGCGCGGCGATTATTGAATTGATGTTTGAGCTGCATCAAATCACCAATAGCACATTAATTCTTATCACCCATGATTCCGCCTTGACCGAGCGTTGTGACCGTATCGTACATATGGGCGATGGTCGTTTAAAAGAGCCCGCTAAAATTATTGAAGCGGGAACTTCTGCTTAAGATGCCCCGACGTCTCGCCTTCGCAGTTGCCCGACGGGAGTTACGCGGCGGAATTCGGGGATTTAGAATATTTTTACTTTGTGTAGTCCTAGGCGTGTCGGCAATTGCCGGGGTGGGCTCGCTCTCTGACGCCTTAGTAGACGGACTTCGTCGGGATGGGCGTAAACTGATCGGCGGAGATGTGGAGCTTCGCCTGTCTCTCCAACCAGCTAATACCGCGCAGATTACCCATCTGAAGGCTGCGGGGCAGGTCAGCCAAGTGATTGAAATGCGCTCCATGGCCCGCCGACCCGACGGTGCCCGGCGTGGCCTAGTGGAGTTGAAGGGTGTGGATGAGTTTTATCCCCTGCACGGCCGCATGCGGTTGGAAGCAGACCTTGATTTGGTCCACGCCCTGAAAATAAGAGATGGTTTGCCCGGCGCAATTGCCGAGAAAGGGCTGTTACAAAGGCTAAAACTGAAGGTCGGTGATCCTATCCGGGTGGGAGATGCCACCTATCGCATTGCTGCCGCCATTGTGCGGGAACCAGATCGCGGTGCCGATTCCTTTGTCCTGGGACCGCGCCTGATGGTTGCCAAAACAAGCCTGCCTGCGACGAATTTGATCCGCGAAGGGTCTCAGGTTAATTACCGCTACCGCATTGCGCTTCCTCCCGGCAGCAATGTCCTAGCTTGGATCAGGGACTTGAAGACACGGTTTCCGGAAGCAGGTTGGCGAATCCGCGACACCCGCAACGGAGCTCCGGGCTTGCGCCGTTTCATAGATCGGATGCGCCTGTTCCTGACCCTGGTGGGGTTGACGGCCCTGTTGGTTGGAGGACTTGGCATCAGTAACGCGGTACGCAGTTTTCTGGAAGGAAAGACCGCTACCATTGCTACCTTGAAGTGCCTGGGTGCGCCGGCACGTCTAATATTTCAGGTCTATCTGCTGTTAGTCTTGGCCATCACATTTCTTGGTGTTGCCGTTGGGTTGATTATTGGCACGATCACACCAATAGCTTTGTCCGGATTGCTTGCCGGGCTACTACCGTTTGAAATTCACTTTAGCCTTCATTTTCTACCTATGCTGCTGGCGGCGGCTTTCGGATTTCTCACGGTACTGGCCTTTACGGTCTGGCCCCTGGCACGAGCTCAAGGGGTGCCCGCAGGTGCCCTGTTTAGGGATCTGGCCGCGCCTATGGCGTCTCGGCCGCCCTGGCGCTATATGGCCCTTGCTGCGCTGACGTTCGCCGTATTAGCAGCTCTGGTAATTTTTACGGCGGAGGAGCGGCCTTTTGCTGTTTGGTTTGTTTTTGGCGCTGGTGCCGCCATGGCTGCATTCCTGACCGCTGGCATGAGTATCGTTTATCTGGCTCGACGCCTCCCCCGACCCCGCAACGCCGTATTGCGTCTGGCATTGACAAATCTATACCGGCCCGGTGCAGCCACTATTCCCGTCGTGCAATCCTTTGGCCTGGGACTGTCGGTTCTAGTGGCGGTGATTAGTGTGGAAGGAAATATGAACCTGCAGGTCAATGAGCGTCTACCGAAACGGGCTCCGGCCTATTTTTTTATAAATATCCTGCCGGAACAGGCTGATAAATTTGAAACTCTGGCCCGAGGTATTGCAGGTGTTTACGAAATTGAGCGAGTGCCGTCCCTGCGCGGCCGCGTGGTTAAAATTAATGGTGTGGAGACATCCAAGGTGCATGTTGCGCCCGGGGCTGCCTGGGCCGTGCGTGGTGATCGAGGCCTGACCTACACCGGGCCACCTCCACCCGATGCAAATGTGGTGGCAGGCAAATGGTGGCCAGCGAATTACACCGGCCCACCACTCATTTCTCTCGATGCCAATATTGCTCAGGGAATTGGCGTTGGCATTGGCGATACCCTGACCGTTAATGTACTGGGTCGAGAAATTCAGGGCCGCATCCACAATTTGCGACGTATTGATTGGTCAACCATGGGGATCAATTTTGTTATCGTGTTTTCTCCGGGCGCCTTGGAAGGTGCCCCACATACTTACATTGCCACCGCCAAGACTTCCGAGGCAGCGGAACTGCCTCTTCGGGCGGCGGTTACCGACGCCTTTCCTAATATCACAGCAATCCGCATTCGAGAGGCACTAGAAGCAGTGAACCAGATTTTGCGTAATATTGGCGCAGCTGTCCGAGCCGTCGCAGCCGTTACACTGGTTGCCGGGCTTCTTGTCCTCGTAGGGGCCATTGCCGCCAACCACCAGCGCCGGGTTTATGATGCGGTGATGCTCAAGGTATTAGGAGCAACCCGAAGCCGGGTTCTGGGAACGTATCTTCTCGAATACATTTTTTTGGGCTTAATTACTGCCATTTTGGCCGCGATCATTGGCACAGCAGCGGCCTGGAGCGTGGTAGTTAAGGTTATGGACATGCCCTGGTATTGGTTGCCCAGCGGGGCCGCTTTTAGCACTGTAATTTGCCTTTTTGTAACGATTGGCGTCGGCATGCTCGGTACATGGCTGGCCCTGAGCCGGAAGCCCGCACCGCTTTTGCGCAACGAATGACAGCTGAAATTCAGGTGCCTGGATTTCTGGTGAAAAACTGCGCCCATTAGGGCATAAACCTTGAAATCGAGCGGAAATTCGACAATATTAAAGTTAGATGAATTCGAAATTCGATACAGTCATTGCAACAAGGGGTTAGATCAATGGCATTGGATCCAAGAAGTTCAGTATTTGCCCAAGGTAGGGCGGGCGCAGCTGATCAGGCGCAAATTGACGAAGGCCTTCGGGCATATATGCTGAAGGTTTATAACTACATGGGCTCGGCCCTGTTATTGAGCGGCATCGTGGCCTATGCGGTGGCCCATACGCCGGCACTGATGCAAGTGATTTTTGGCACACCGCTGATGTGGGTAGTCATGCTGGCGCCTTTGGGAATGGTATTTTTCCTTTCCGCCCGTATTGAAAAGATGAGTTTTACCACTGCCCAGACTACATTCTGGATTTTCGCGGCCTTGATGGGCGCATCCTTGGCCTCGATTTTCGTGATTTACACCCAAACATCCATCGTTCGGGTTTTCATGATTACGGCAGTAACTTTTGGCGCCATGAGCCTATGGGGTTATACCACCAAGAGGGATTTGTCGGGGATGGGCAGCTTCCTGATGATGGGACTGATTGGGATTATCGTCGCCTCGCTGGTGAACCTATTCATCCAGTCATCCATGATGCACTGGGTCATCTCCGTCATCGGCGTCTTAGTTTTCACTGGTTTGACAGCCTATGACACGCAGAAGATTAAAGAGATGTATCTGGTGTCCGACGGCCAGGTGGTCATGGGTAAAAAAGCTATTATGGGTGCCCTGAAACTATACCTGGATTTCATTAACCTGTTCATCATGCTCTTACACTTGTTTGGCAACCGCGAATAGAACAGAACGTTAAAAGTTAGGAAGCGCCCGGCCAGCGTGCCGGGCGTTTTCTTTTGTACTATGTTTCGTAATTGATTCGGATTTCTGCAGGAGGCTCCATCATGCGCGTCGTCATGGCCATGATGAAACATGAAACCAACACCTTTTCGCCCGTGCCTACAACCTGGACCCGGTTCGAGGAATGGAGCGCCTGTTTTGGAGAGGATGTGATCCGGGCCTATGAGCCCACTAATATGACCTTGTCCGCCTATATCAAATTGTGCCGTGAAGCCGGGGCCGAAATTATCTCGCCCATCGCGGCCGAGGCCATGCCGTCCGGACCAGTGGATGACGATGCCTACCACTTGATGTCCGATCACATTTTGGAGGCGGTGGCCAAAGGCTGTGACGCCATTATGCTGGATTTGCATGGCGCCATGGTGACGGAAAGCACCCAGGATGGTGAGGGCACCTTGCTCGAACAAGTACGCCGAGCTGCCCCGAATACGCCAATCTGTGTAACCTGCGATCTGCACGCCAACCTCACGCAGACCATGGTGGATAACTGCGATGCTTTGATCGGATACAAGACCTATCCCCATACGGATATGTACGAGGTGGGCACCAGTGTGGGACAAATTCTGCTGGCCAAATTGCGTGGCAAGGCAAATCCGGTGATGTCGTGGGGGCGTGTCCCTGTATTAAGTCAAACTCTTCGTCAGGGTACTGTCGATGAACCGTTCAAAACTCTGATCCGCATAACGCGGGAAGTGGAAGCATCTGGCGAGGTCATGGCCGCGACGGTATTTGGCGGCTTCGCTCTGGCGGATATCCACGACGCTGGTATCTCGTGCATCACCATTGCCGATGGAAACCAGGCGGCAGCGGACAATGTGGTAGAGCGCCTACGTTCAGAAATGTGGGAAAAGAGGGAGGAGCATCTTTACAATCACGAGCCGTTGGCCGATGCCGTTGCCCGAGCCAAGGCGATCACAGATGGCCCCGTCATTTTGCTGGACCATTCGGATAACACGGGTTCGGGCGGTAATCAGGATGTAATGACAGTGATCGCCGAGGTGATCCGTCAGGGTTTGCAGGATGTAGCCGTGGGCGGCCTGTGGGATCCTGTCGCCGTGCAGCTGATGATGGAGGCTGGCATCGGCAGTACGGTGACCCTGGAGTTGGGCGGGAAGACTGACATGCCGTCAATCGATCGCGAAGGAGAGCCTCTGACTGTGACCGGCAAGGTCAAGGCGTTGACCGATGGGGAATGGATCGTGCGAGGGCCCATGTATCATGGCCTGGTGGTGCGGATGGGTCACACGGCGGTGCTGGATACAGGCAGTATGCAAATTGTCATAGTCTCCCGTCATCATGAGCCGTGGGATCAGGGTGTCTTTCATTCGGTGGGGATAGAGCCGGCATACAAACGCTATATCTTGTTGAAATCCCGCATCCATTATCGAGCCGGCTTCGCGCCCATCGCCAAACACACCATCACTTTGGATGGTGTCGGTGTCACAACATCGGACAACAGTCTATTGAAATACCGTAACGTGCGTCGTCCTATCTACCCCCTAGACAACATAAATGAGCCGGGACCGGGTTGATCCATGATAATCCGGACGCGTCCAATTATTGTATCGTCTGCCGAGCGTAATTGTATCTGATCAGAGGACGCAACATGCGCATCAATTCTGGCCATTGCCCTAGTAAACGGCCCTGCTTCCAGTAGCATAAGGACACGGTAGTCACCGAAAAAAGCCTAGGCGATCCTCCTTGCGAGCCGCCCAAGCGTCTTTTAGGCGAATAGTTCCCAAGATCAGCTTTGGAGTAGTCCCAAAATGAGAATTGAAACACTGCTACCATTAGGCAAGCTTGATCCAGGTCTGCGCGCACCGGAACAGCCGCTGGACATCGATACAGTCAGCGCGGAGGCCCGCCTTGTGGAGCAGCTCGGCTATGACCGTCTGGTAGTAGAGGAGACCAAGGATGATCCGTTTGTGATCATGGCCCTGGCGGCGGCGTCAACTGAGACCTTAGGTCTGGGAACCTCTGTTGCCATCGCCTTTCCGCGTAGTCCGGCGATTATGGCTATGTCCGCCTGGACTTTGCAGAAGCAGTCTAAGGGTCGATTTTGTTTGGGCCTGGGCACCCAGGTGCGTGGCCACATTCGGCGCCGGTACGGTATGGAGTGGTCTACGCCGGGACCCTGGATGCGGGACTATATTGGCGCCGTGCGGGCTATCTGGCAGTGCTGGCAGGACCGCACGCCCCTGGAATATCAAAGCAATCACTACAATCTGAACCTCATGGTTCCCCTGTTTGATCCAGGGCCCATCGCGCATCCGGATATTCCAATTGTCGTTGCTGCTGTAGGGCCGCGGATGTGTGAGGTGGGCGGCGAGGTTGCCAATGGCATTCGTCCCCATCCCGTTTGCACGCCAAAGTATATCGACCAGGTTATGTTACCGGCAGTCAAAGCCGGCTTGGCAAGGGCGGGACGCTCCCTGGACGGTTTTGAAATCGCCATGAAACCATTGGTAGCGACGGCGCCTAACGAGGACATCTTGGCGCAACGGGTGCGAGATGCCCGCGCCCGTATCGCCTTCTACTGTTCCACACCGGCCTATCGCCGCGCCTTCGAGATCCATGGTTTGGGCGATTTGGCGACCGAATTGGCGCAATTGTCAAAGGCTGGGCGTTGGAACGAGATGCCTGAACGTATTAGCGATGATATCCTGCACGAATATGTCGCGGTGGGTACATATGATCAGATCGGAGACATACTGGTTGACCGTTTTGACGGCGTCGTCACCAGCATCGAATTTTCCATTGCTGCCAGAGACGAACATGTTCAGGCTACTTTGCAGGATCTGGTACAGAAAATCCGACAAACTGGTTAGGTCAAATTTGTGAATAGCCGGCGCTGGCGGTATCAATGCCGCGGCTGGCGCCCGTAACAATTGCTGTCTGGTCGACCAATTGGGGGCGATATGATTTGATTCTTAATCATCTCCTGCCGCCTGGCGCATTTTCTGTGCATCGAAAGTGGCGGCCTTGACAGCCGCCTTGACCACGGGCACTTCTTCTCGGGACATCGGTTGCATGTATTCCTTGCGGTTGAGGGCGGCTTCGATATAAGGCGCTAATTCCTTGGCTTTTTTGGCTTCTCTTTCCTCTACATCCCTGGTGAAGTCGGGCATAACTGTTTCGGCGAACAATTCTAGGGATTCACGAATGTTCTGATTGGTATTGCGGCCGGCCTGTTGCAAGAAGATAACTTGGTCGATGCCGACATCCTGAAAATCGCGCAAATGCCGTGCCATGTCATCGGGTGTGCCGATGCCGGCCCCGTCGTATTCTGCCCGAGACAAGGCAGCCTGAATTAAACGATCGGACGCATCGCCACGTTTCTCTTTGAACTCGTCCCACATGTTTGAATATCCAGGCACGAAATCCTCGGCGACCAGTTTCTGCTGGGAATAGCGGAAGAACTCAAAATTGTCCTGGCCTCTGCGGATTGCCTCGGTCCTATCCTCGTGCATGGAGAATGCCGAGACCATTGCCAGGTTAGCATTAACCGACCAGCCGAGAGGCACGCACTCCTCGCTCTTGATGATATCGTAATAGATCTTGGACCAGGCTTTGGCTTCATCGGGATCAAGGAACGAGAAGGCCAGGGCGCCAATGCCGTTCTGGGCCGCTACTTTGATGGTATCGCGGTTTGTGCAGGCCATCCACAGGGGGGGATGGGGTTTTTGCAATGGTTTAGGCAGCACGTTGCGGCAGGGAAAGGAAAACCCCATGCCTTCGTAACCCGGATAAGGCGTCAGCACCATCATGTTGCAAATTTGTTCGGCAGCCTCCAGAGCCATGGCGCGCTTTGTCTTCGCCGGAATGCCAAAGGCGCCCAATTCCAGGCGAGTTGCCCCTTCGCCGATGCCAAATTCAACTCGGCCGTCAGAGAGTAAATCCAGTGTGGCTAAACCTTCGGCGGTGCGGGCGGGGTGATTGTAATTCGGGATAACCTGACGAATGCCGTGGCCCAGGCGGATATTCTTGGTTAGTCCAGCCGCCGTGGCCAGGAAAACCTCCGGCGCCGAGGAATGAGAATACTCATCCAGGAAATGATGCTCCACCTCCCACGCATAATTGAATCCAAGCTGATCCGCGAGAACGATCTGGTCCAGTGCTTCCTTGAACAGGCGGTATTCGTCGCCCTCGTTCCAGGGGCGGGGTAGCTGCAGTTCATAAAACACACCAAAACGCATGGCGTCGTACTCCTCCGTCCAATAGTAGAAGTGGCCTCCCGTGATGGCCAGCCCAGTTAAGATGCCCGAAACTATAGATACCACAAGAGATATTGGAAAGTTATGGGCGCAGTTCGCCCGGTGCTGCCCAGTTTACTGGGAACCAAAAAGATATGCAGTTATTAGCGGGAATTCTGAAGATGCGGCTAAACCAGATACTTCGCCGCTATTGTTGCTAGTATAAGCGTCATTGCCGGGTTTATGGAATTCCTACCATTTCGGTGCCGCTTTCAAATCGGAGAACTTCGCCGACCCAACGTTCCATGCCATCGGGTTGAATTAGGTCCTTGTACTTGGTCCAGCTAGAAACGTCGGGGAAATACAGTTCCGCCATGCCCGCATAGGGCTCAGCTGCCGGTTCCTGGCTGTGGCCGACCACGTACCGAAAACCACCCACCGCTTCCATGGTTTTGCGCACGTTGGGGATATGAACATCCAGCCAGTGATTGAACAGTTCGCTGCTGTTTGAGCCATCTTTAAGGCAGACTAGAAACGTGACCTTGAAGAAGCCGCTGCGGGTGCAAGGGAAGGGTGGGTTCAGGGTTGGTGGATCGAGTGGAAGGTCCCCCTCCATCACCACATATTCATGCGTCGCCCAAGGTATGTAGGGTTCCACTTTTTCTTGAAAAGTATCCTTGGGGGTCTCGCCGTGGGCAACCTTGGGGCGAGGTAACGGTTCCGGAAACCACAATTGCGCGACGCCGTCCCAAAGATGCGGATTGCCCGGCCGGGGATCAAACAATGTAGCGATATAGCGGGAGGCCTGTGGTCTGCCTGTTATTGCTTCGGCTGTATTCTGAGCGATTACGTCAGGCATGTGATTGGCGAACCAGTGGGCGATCAATTCTTCCCGCGTGGTGGTTTGACGGCGTTTAATTAGGAACTGCATTTTTGCGCTCTTGCTTTTGGCAGGTCTTGATCCTGTCATGTCGTCACCTCTTTCTCGTTCTCAATAGCCTGAACGCCAAATGTCCTGGGCGGCTGTCTTGCCGTCGGCGATGGCATGGGCAATCTGACCGCCATGACCCGCGCGCACCGCTCCGGCGGCATACAGACTTGGTTGATCAGTTTTCATATGTTCGTCCACCAACAACGCTCCACTTTCGTCACATGCTGCTGAAACAAGGCCAGTACGCGGGGCGAGACCGATAAAAGGGAATACCGCAGCCACCGCGAGGGTTTCGCTCTCGCCGCTTTCTATGTTCCGCAATTCAATTGCTTCTACGCCTTCGGCTCCCTTGATTTCCACGACCTCCGTTTGCCAACAAAAGTGCATATTATCCCGGTCCGCTGCCTGGCGTACAAAAGCAGGCCTGGCGCGCGGTTTAAGGCCGCGCAGGACCATGGTGACATTGGCGCATAAATTGGCCAAATGCAGGGCCTCTTGAAATGCGGCATCGCCGCCGCCGATCACGGCGACATCCTGTTCCTTGTACAGGCCGCCATCGCAAAATGCGCATTGTGAGACGCCTCTCCCGTTTAATTCCGTTTCACCCGGCACAGCCAACGTGCCTAATTCCGCTCCCGTCCCCAGGATGACATGGGCGGCGGTGATCTCACCCAGACGCCAATGATCTCCCTGCCGCGAGAGATCAGTAATCGCGACTGGGCAATAGTCTACGCCCGCTTCAAGGGCTTCGCCCAACATTGTGTTTATAAGATCCGCTCCAGAGACGCCGGTGGCGCCAGGGTGGCCGTGAATATCGCCTACGTTGATGATCAATCCGCCCAGTAGTCCTTCATCGATCAGAGCAGTTTTAAGGCCGCAGCGGGCGGCTTCTGTAGCTGCCGCCAATCCGGTAATCCCAGCCCCAATTACTGCCACTTCATAACTGTTACGTGGAATTGGCATCTAGATTCCTAAGGTTTGAATTTTTTTGGCGATCCGGCAGGGCGGAAAGCCCCAAGTGGGTAGGTAGGCACACTGGGGTATCGGGATGTCGCCGCCCGCGACAATGATGGTGATGTCGTCAGGGCTCTTTACGGCCGGCACCCGGTCATTGGCGACTCCCGCCTTGACCCAGGCCGGCCATTTGGTCTTTCCTGCCAAACGTGTGGGCAGCCAGGAATTTTCAAAATCTGCCGCTGTGCATCGGCCATGCTCATGTAAATAGGTTTTCACATCGGCCTTTGAAAGACCTTCGTCAGCTAAGACCTTGGCTATATGAGGCGCCAAGATCACCGTTACTTGCCCTCCATGCAGACGGGAAAAGGCGGAGGTGGCGGATGCCATGACCGTGGCGATATCGTCTAACCCGCCAGTAACGTTAATGACGCTTTCCGCCCGCTGTACGACCAGGACGCTATCATCGACAGTAAAGCCTAGTTCTTCGCGCAAACTCTCCCAGGGATTAAAGGCGTCATCCTCGGCTAGACACAGGCTATAGCGGCCCGGTTGTCCCAAGCCCGCGAAGGCGACCGCTGCTGGCCAACCACCGCCCAAATTATGCATGATCAACCGCACGGCCCGGCCGATGGCTCCATTGGCTCGCCATCCCGGCCCAAGCGCACCAAATCGGCTGTTCATATGCAAGGTTTTGGCTAAGGGCCCCGACAGCATCAACAGCGGGGTGACATTTTCATCGGTCGTTTGGACCCCGCGCAAATTGAAGGCTGGGTCTAACAGGGCTTCCGTTGCTACCATAACCACCGGCATGTGGATATCCTCACACCCCGCCATGACCGCATTGATGGCAACTTTTTCGATGGTTACTACGCCCTTCAACGGCTCTGCCTCACCGAGCACTTTGTTACGGGGCTGACCGCCGGCACGCAGCATCCCATCCACCCGGTTCGTCGTCGGGGGCACGATCGGTAGACCGTCGGTCCAGCCCCGCCGGTAGAACATCTCGTTCACCACCCCATCAGCATTTGGCCCACGTACCACTTCAATCCGTTGCCGGGGAAATGCTCCGACCTGGTTTAGACGGTCCAGGAGGCCTTGCTCTTCTGCCCGTGTCCGCAGGGTGTCATCAATCCACTCGCCGGTGGATCGTTGGCCCGTTGGCAGCAACACCCACAAGGTCTCACCTTCACTCACACCGAGCGGCTCATCCGGCGTTGGCCAATTTATTCTGCCAGTCATTTGGCAGGCGGATTGCCCGCGCCGTTGGGAAACCGAGGATTCCGTTGTGAGAGAATACTTGGGCATTGGTACGGCCTGGATCGCCGCTCACAGCAATCTGGATATCTTTAGAGTTACAGACGAGCGGTACCAGGCGATCGGGATCCTGGGATTCTCCATACAGTTCATTGGCTTTGCCCAATCGAGCCAGTTCGAACACGGAGCGTCCACCGGAATATAAATTAGTGAACTCGGTAATATACTGCTCGAACTTCCAGGCCGGAATGCGGGCATTTTGGAACAGCCATTGACGCACATCGTCTTTTGACCAGCCAGCCTTAGCTATGGTTTCAGCCAATATTGGTGAGATTACTAGCAGGGGATTGTAGCTGCCATCAGCCATGCCTACGGTGAAGATCAACTGCCAGCCAGTCTGGCTGATCAGGGCATCTGCCAGATAGGGAAGCATTTCCTCCGGCGTCCGACCGAAAACCGAGGCAATGACATCCCCGCCCGTGAAACGCGAGATAGTGACCACATTGTCGCCCCGGCCATGGCCGAAGTCGGCCGCATGCGGCGGCCAGCCGATCCTGGCCAATGTGTCCTCGTTCTCAGCCAAAACGACCCGCCAGGTATTGCCGAATGTGCCCTTATCGGTCTGATGCAGGATAAAACCGGCAACATTGCGTAGGTACAACCGCCACCAACGGCCGATGGAGGTATTTGCCTGGAAGCCGTCGCGTAGCGCACCCTGTTCGTAGTTGAACTCCAGATCCTTGATGATGGGGCCATTAATGGTAATCAATGTTTCCGCGCCTGGCGTATTTCCAGAATGTTCTACGCCGTAACCTGGATCGGCCATAGCTTCAGCTAAACTAACCAATACGGGCATATACTGGGGTCGACAGCCCGCCAAAACACCGTTGACGGCCACATTCCAGATGGTGGCTTGACGGTTATCGGGGGGCAGTTGGCCGATGACGTGATCCGCAGGCAAGTCCGTGAACTCGAGAAAATTTTCCACTTTTTCCCGTGAAGGGGGCACAATGGGCAGGCCGTCTGACCACCCATTTTCATAGAAGAACCGATTGATTTCCTCAAATGTACCCTCCATGACCATGTCCTGGGGTCCAGGTTCCGGGATCATCACAGCCGCTGGTGGGGCGGATGTAAGGTTATCGATCACATCTTTCAAAGTGACGGAAGTCAGATTGTCCCGAAGTTCGTTGTCGGTTTGTGTATCCACGTGTCCCGGCACTTTGGCCATGGGCAGATTTGGAAGGCCTAGGCCGACGGCGGTGGTGGCCCCTTGGCCTAGGAAACCTTCACAGACGAGTGAGGAGGATGGAACTCCAGCGGCTTCGACGGCGGCTGATGCCCGCAACACGGCGGGGGTACAGCTGCCTCAACAGCCCATGCCGGATATAATGGCGTCAACCTTGTGTTCCGCCAGAGTATCCGGCAAATCGGCGATAATCTGGCCTTCTTCATGCCCGTGGGTGGAACCGAAGGTGCTATAGCCGACAAATTTCATGTCCGGATAGGCCGCTGATAATTCGGCTTGTAGAATAGGAAAAATTTCATCGCCCCGGAACAGATAGTCCCAAAGGAAGGCCACGGTCTTTCCTTCTAGGGTTTTCAGTCTTGGTGCCAAGGGCGCGATCTCAACAGTTTTTTCGCCGCGCGGCCAAAGCGCACCATACGTTTGCTCGCTCATGCTCGTCTCCAAAATCTTTGAATTGTGGAAAGTTTAACGCATTTGTCGACTTGCGCCATAGAGCCAAATCCGATCGCCTAACTGCAGGAAGAATTTTTATCGCAGCTACGGTCAACCGATCGTAATCGCTTATCCCATCCATAGCCCTGTGCAGGACGGGTCAGTCCCCATAGCACCAGCAAATCCAGCTTCAATTTGTGCAGGTCCTGCCACAGGTAAATAAATTCGCGGAGAATCTGACGGGCAATTTTTTGATTAACTCGAAACGGCTCCGGTATCCGTTACGGCCAGATCAAAGGCCGCTGCCATGAGGGCCTTGGTGTAATCCGTCTGGGGCGACGTGAAAATCTGCTCCGCCTTCCCTTGCTCCATAACTTTGCCGTTGCGCAAAACAATAACTTCGTCGGCCAGGGCACGTACGACTTTTAGATCATGAGAAATGAATAAATAGGCCAGGCGGTGACGTTGCTGCAAATCGCGCAATAGATTTACGATTTGCGCCTGTACTGAAACGTCCAGGGCCGAGGTGGGTTCGTCAAGTACGACAAATCTCGGTTGCAATACCATGGCCCGGGCGATGGCGACGCGCTGGCGCTGGCCGCCGGAGAATTCATGGGGAAAACGGTCCATGGCCGAAGGGTCAAGTCCCACCTCCTTCAGAATGCGGGCGATCAAGGCGCGTCGTTCCTGATTATCTCCACCTTCGCCATGAATAAGAAGCCCTTCCTCGATTATTTGCGCGATGGACATGCGCGGGCTGAGTGAAGAGAAAGGATCCTGGAAGACGATCTGCATTTGCCGTCGCAGGGGCCTCAACGCCTTGCTGCTAAAAGTATCGATTCCCGTCCCTTGGAATTGGACCGCTCCTTCGCTGGATATCAAACGTAATAGGGCCAGGCCCAATGTGGTTTTGCCGGAACCGCTTTCGCCCACTACGCCGACTGTGTGCCCTTCGCGCACCTCCAACGAAACCTCGTCTACGGCGCGAATGTGATCCACCGTGCGCCGGAATATTCCGCTCTTGATAGGGAACCAGACACGCAAATTTTTTGCCGTCAGCACGGTCTTGGCCTCATCGGGGCGCCCAGCCGGTTTTCTATCAGGTTCGGATCTCAGCAAATGCATCGTGTAGGGGTGTTGCGGATGGTGAAATAGATCGTCCGTGACTGCTTGTTCCACGATCTCGCCACCGGTCATGACAACCACCCTATCAGCCATACGGCGGACGATGCCCAGGTTATGGGTGATCAAAATCATGCCCATGCCCAGTTTGGTCTGGAGTTCCTTTAGCAGGTCCAGGATTTGTGCCTGAATGGTGACGTCCAGGGCTGTGGTGGGCTCGTCCGCAATCAGTATGTCCGGTTCGTTGGCGAGGGCCATAGCAATCATGACGCGTTGCCGTTGCCCGCCTGATAGTTGATGCGGGTAGGATTTCAGGCGCTTTTCCGGTTCTTGAATGCCCACCAGATGAAGCAGCTCCAGTACGCGGCTTCGCGCTTGACCAGCAGTCATTTTCTTGTGCAAGGACAGTACTTCGCCAATCTGGGTTTCCACCACGTGCAGAGGGTTCAGGGCAGTCATGGGTTCCTGAAAAATCATGGAAATATTGTTGCCGCGTGCATGGCGCATGGTTGCCTCGTTGGCGCCAATTAACTCCATACCCCGATACTCAATCGACCCGGACGGATGACTGGCCGTCGGGTAGGGCAATAATTGTAGGACGGACAAAGCGGTGACGGATTTGCCGGAACCGCTTTCTCCAACAATGGCCAGAGTTTCACCCGGACTTAGATCGAAGGAAACATTCTTGACCGCATGCGCTTGGTTGCCTTCGATGTGGAAATCCACGGACAGATCTCGAACTTTCAGAATTGGCTCGCTCATGCGGTTTGTTCTGCTGCGACGGCTCCCGCCGCCGCACTCTTGCGTGGGTCAAAGGCGTCGCGAACTGCCTCGAAGATAAAGATTAGCAGCGTCAACATGGTCGACAGCATGATAAAGGCGGTAATGCCTAACCAGGGCGCCTGTAAATTAGCCTTGCCCTGTTGCAGCATTTCGCCCAGGGAGGGCGAGCCGGGTGGCAGGCCAAAGCCCAGGAAGTCCAACGCCGTCAAGGTGGTGATGGAGCCGGATAGGATAAACGGCAGAAAGGTCAGTGATGCGACCGTGGCGTTGGGCAAGACGTGACGGTACATGATCATGGCGTCCGACAGGCCGAGGGCACGGGCGGCACGGACATAGTCGAAATTCCGGGCACGCAGAAATTCTGCCCGCACCACGCCCACTAGGCTCATCCAGGAAAACACTAGCATTATGCCCAAAAGCCACCAGAAATTCGGTTCTACGAAGCTGGCCAGGATTATCAGCAAGTACAGGGTGGGTAGGCCTGACCAGACCTCGATAAAGCGCTGAAACAACAGGTCGGTCCAGCCGCCGAAATAGCCCTGCACTGCCCCGGCCATGACCCCGATTATGGACGAAAATATGGTCAAGATCAGGCCGAATAGCACGGATATACGAAAGCCATAAATTAGGCGTGCTACCACGTCCCGTCCCTGATCGTCCGTGCCTAGCCAATTGTTGGCCGATGGCGGCGCTGGCGCCGGGACTGGCAGGTCATAATTGATAGTTCTGTAACTGTATCGGATCAGCGGCCAAAGGGTCCAGCCATCGGCCTTGGCTATCAGCTCCATAACAAAGGGGTCGCGATAATCCGCTTCGGTCTCGAACTCGCCACCGAAAGTTGTTTCGGGGTAGGCAACAAACACGGGTGTGTACATCTCGCCTTTGAAACCGATCAGCAATGGTTTGTCGTTGGCAATCAATTCCGCAAACAGGGCCAGGACCAACAGAAACAGGAAGATCCAAAGGGACCAATAGCCCCTTTTATTAGCCTGAAAATTCCGCAAACGGCGGCGGGTAAGGGGCGTAATGGGCCGGCCCAGAAATTTATCCCCCGCCACCACCTATACCTCGCGGCTTTCAAAGTCGATGCGGGGATCGATGATCATGTACATCAAATCACCAATCAGGTTCAGAATTAGCCCCATAAGTGTGAAAACGTACAAGGTCCCAAGGACCACAGGATAATCCCGGTTCAGCGCTGCCTCGAATCCCAGCAAACCCAGGCCATCGAGCGAGAAAATCACCTCGATCAACAACGATCCGGTGAACAACACGCCGATAAAAGCTGAGGGAAAGCCTGCCACCACGATCAACATGGCGTTGCGGAAGACATGGCCGTACAGAACGCGACGTTCGCTCAAGCCCTTAGCCCGGGCAGTGACCACGTAGTGTTTGTTAATTTCGTCAAGAAAGGAATTCTTGGTCAGCATGGTCAAGGTGGCAAAACCGCCGATGGCCATGGCAGTAATGGGTAGCACCATATGCCAGAAATAGTCGGCAATCTTGGCTGGCCAGCTCATATCGTCCCAGCCTTCCGAGGTGAGGCCGCGCAGGGGGAAGATATCCCAGAACGAACCTCCTGCGAACAGAACAATCAGCAGGACGGCGAAAAGGAAGCCCGGTATGGCGTAGCCGACGATGATTGCGGTGGAGGACCAGATATCAAACCGGGTGCCGTCCCGAACCGCCTTGGCAATGCCCAAGGGGATGCAGATCAAATATGTAAGCAGGGTGGTCCAGATACCCAGTGAAATTGAGACGGGCATTTTTTCGATGACTAGGCTAATCACTGCACGATCCCGAAAGAAGCTCTCGCCAAAATCAAATTGTAGGTAGTTCCAAATCAATAGGAAGAACCGTTCATGGGCAGGCTTGTCCAAACCGAATTGCTGTTCTAGATCCTTAATCAGCTCAGGATCCAGCCCCTGTGCACCGCGATATTTGGACGTTACGGCCGCGGCCGCGCCTTGAGTGGCGGCCTGCTGTTCTCGGCTAATTTCTGCCCCACCACTACCCGCGACGCGGCTAGTTGCTTCCACCGCCGTCCCAGTGAGTTGGGCGATCACCTGCTCCACCGGTCCGCCAGGTAGAAATTGCAAGACGATGAAATTCAACAACATGATGCCGAACAACGTTGGGATCATCAGCAGCAGGCGGCGGATGATATAGGCAATCATGGATTATTCCCGGCCTAGGTCGGCGGCTTTTGCCGGGTTCCACCACCAAGTATCCAGGACGCCGCGGGCATATTTGGGCTTGATGGCCGGGCGGCCAAATAGATCCCAATAGGCGATGGTGTGTGATGCCTTGAACCATTGTGGTACCAGATTGTGGGTCCACATAATAACCCGGTCCAGGGCATGCGTGGCATGGCGCAATTCATCACGGCTTTTTGCGGCAATGATTTTTTCGATCAGATCGTCTACCGCCGGGCTTTTCAGGCCGGTGTAATTGCGTCCACCCTGCATGTCGGCTGTCTTGGAGCCCCATGCGTTGCGTAGGGCCAGGCCCGGCGTCAGAGAGGATGAATTGCGGAAGGTAGTGATATCGAAATCAAAATTTTGGACGCGGCGTTGATATTGCGCTGGTTCCACGAGGCGGAAACGGGCTGTGATGCCCAATTTCTCAAGATTGCGCACATAAGGCATCACAATTCGCTCGAATAGCTTGCTGTACGATAGAAATTCAATCTCGAACGGTTGGCCCTTTCTGTTTACCAGCTTGCCGTTCTTGATAGTCCAGCCCGCGGCTGTCAGTAAATTCCTGGCCATGCGTAGCTCTCGTCGGATATTGCCAGAGCCGTTAGTTTTCGGGGCCCGGAACACGGGGCCATATACTTCCGCTGGCAAGTCCTTACGCCAAGGCTGTAGCAAGGCTAATTCCGGGCCTTGCGGCGTGCCGGTGGCTTCCATGTCGGAATTCTGAAAGATGCTGTAAGTGCGTTTGTACAAACCATAAAACAGGTTCTTGTTGGTCCATTCAAAATCAAATACTAGGCCGATCGCCCGGCGTACCCGCCGGTCGGCAAATTTGGCTTTGCGAGTATTGATGAAAAAGGCCTGGAATCCGGAAGGATTATCATCGGGCATAACTTCCTTGATCAACCGACCGTCTTTCACCGCCGGCACATTGTCGTATTTGGTTGCCCAGTTGCGGGAAGTAAAATCTTCCCGGAAATCCAGCTTGCCGGCAAACAAAGCCTGTAATCCGATATCCCGATCGCGGTAATAATCCCAGGTGATGCGGCGAAAATTGTAGCGTCCGCGATAGACCGCCAGACCCTTACCCCAATGATTATCAGCAAGAACATAGGTGATGGAACGGCCCGGATCCACCTTGTCCACTCTGTAGGGGCCACTACCCAGGGGTGGGGTCATGGTGGTTTTCGTGAAATCGTGCTGCAGGTACCATGCCTTGGAGATAATAGGCATGCTAGCGGCCGTGGCTGGCAGGTCACGGGTCAGGACACCCTTGGCGAAATTGAAACGGATTTTGCGATGGGTCAGCACCTTGGTCCCGGTGATATCCTTGAACAGAACGCGAAAAGCCGGATGACCCTGTTCCTTTAGTGTCTTGAATGAAAAGGCAATATCCTCTGCCGTTATCTCGCTGCCATCATGCCAGCGCGCCCGCGGCCGAATAGTAAAGGTGATCGACTGCCGGTTATCGGGAATTACAACACCACTGGCGATAAGACCATAAAAGGAATCCTCTTCATCGCCGGATGCGGTCATCAGTGTCTCGAATGTCAGTAACCGGCCGTCCACCCCAAACGGGTTGCTGCCCGCGGCCCACCGCCCTTTGAGAATAAAAGGATTTAAACTATCGAAATTTCCATTGTACCAAAGACGCAAGTGCCCGCCTTTCGGAGCGTTGGGGTTGACATAGTCGAAATGCGAGAATTCAGGGCCATAATTCAGTTTGCCAAGGATGGAGAAGCCATGTTGTGGTTTGGAGGCGGCTTGTCCAAACCAGCCTAGAAAAAATAACAAAAATAACGCGAGACGAATCATGGGCGGATGATAGCAGATCGATATCACTTCCGCCCCTTCAGGGCCGCTTGAAGGGTCTCGTCCTTTGCTTCGTCGACCCACCAAGTATCGGAGAATCCAAGCCCGTATTTAGGTTTGATAGCCGGACGTGAAAACCGGTTCCAATAGGCGATCCGGTAACTGTTGATGTGCCAATTGGGGATGACGAAATGGTTCCATAACAGCACGCGATCCAAGGCGCGAGAGGCAGCAACCAATTCCCCGCGGTTGCTGGCAAAAATAATATGGTCGATTAGTTTGTCAATTGCTGGGTCCTTAATGCCGATGTAGTTTCGGCTGCCGGGTCGGTCAGCGGCTGCGGATCCCCAAAAATCCCGCTGTTCATTTCCTGGTGAAAGGGATTGTCCCCAACTGCCCACGATGACATCGAAATCGAAATTCCGAATTCGGTTAATGTATTGCGAGGTGTCCACAACACGAACTTCGACCTTGATGCCCAGCCGTTCCATGGCCCGTTGGATGGGCGCAACAATTCGCGCGAAACCCTGGTTAACTAGTAGGAATTCCAGCGCCATGACTTCGCTGGTCTCGCTGTTGGTCAATTTACTGTCTTTCACAAACCAGCCCGCCGTTTCCAATAACCGCTTAGCTTGGCGCAGTTGGCGCCGCGATCTACCTGATCCATCTGTTTCGGGCAGCTTAAATTCCTTTGTGAACACTTCGGCAGGAATTTGGCCTCTCAATGGCTCCAGAAACTTCAATTCCGCCCCGGTGGGTATTTTGGTCGCTGCCAGTTCGGAATTCGAAAAATAACTTCGGGTTCGTGTGTATTGGCCAAAAAACAGGTTTTTGTTTGCCCATTCAAAATCAAATGTCAGGGCAAGGGCTTCACGAACTCGACGATTCTGAAACTTTGACTTGCGAACGTTGAAGGCGAAGGATTGCATGCCGGTGGGATTATTGTTCGCTAGGGTTTCCCTGATGACTTTACCTTTCGCAATGGCTGGAAAATTGTATTGGGTGGCCCAGATCTTGGCAGTATTTTCTTGGCGAAAATCGAAGGCGTTGGCCTTGAAGGCCTCAAGAGCCACGGTGGGGTCCCGATAATATTCAAAACGGATTGCGTCAAAGTTGTATCGGCCCTTGTTGACGCCAAGATTCCTGCCCCAGTAATCTGCTACCCGTTCGAAGGTGATGCTACGACCGGGATCGACCTTGCCAATTTTGTAGGGACCGCTGCCTAGGGGCGGCTCCAACGTAGTACGCTCAAAATCACGGCCTTGCCAGTGGTGTTTGGGTAATATCGGCAGCTGTCCGATAATCAGGGGCAGCTCGCGATTCTTCCGGCCCTTGAAAATAAATTTGACTTTGTGGGGGGATAAAACTTCGGCCTTTTCCACGTTGGCGTAGTAAAATCGGTAAAACGGCGCGCCCTTGGATTTCAGGATATCTAGGCTGAAGGCGACATCGTCCGCCGTAACAGGCTTGCCGTCGT
>CAXGCE010000002.1:0-23483 GCA_964007795.1 uncultured Alphaproteobacteria bacterium
AGCTTGCAAAAGGAGATCCACGACGCCTTCAAGCGGCATGTCCGGTCGCGCCGGGACGGCCGTTTGAAGGCCAGCGAGCGCAAACTGTTCAACGGTGAATTCTGGACTGGTACGAAGGCACTAGATCTTGGTTTGACTGACGGCATCGGCGACCTAAAGTCCGTGCTGCAAAAAAAATTTGGCGAAAAGGTGCGTTTGCCCGTAGTGGGCGTTGACAAAAATTGGTTACAGCGGCGCTTTGGTTTGGCGACCCAGTTGTCAAGCATGGGTTTGCCGTCCGACCTACTGGCGGCTGCAGAGGTGCGAGCCCATTGGGCTCGCTATGGTTTGTAATCTGACGGCCGGAATTTAATAAAACCGGTACGCTCTTCCTTGTCGAAGTCAAGGCCTTCGTACATGGCATGGGCCGGACCTAGGTCGTGACCGGACAAAAGCATTACCTCGGTGCAGCCCTGTGCCCAGGCGAATTCCAGCACGTATTCCATAAGTGTCTTCGCCAGCCCGCGCCGTCGAAAATTCCGATGTGTCACCACGTGTTCGATGAGGCCATATCCCATGCCACCGCGGATGATGGAGGGTGTGATTGTTAGAATACAGGCGGCAGTTAGCCGTTCTTTCAGCTCGGTAACAAAATAATGTACACCAGGATTACGCTCGATCTCGCGCCAAACCTCTTCCATTCGTTCTGCACTCAAGGCCGGGCGGTTTTCTTCCACTGTGTAATGGGCATACAGCTCAAAAAGCTCGTTAAGCTCCCCGAGTTTTAGGGGCCGGATCAGGCTGCGGCCTTCCGGCGCACCAAGTTGTCGAAGTCTTCAATCAACTGCGCCGTGATCCTGCCCGGTTTGAAACGGTAATCGTCGATTTCACCCACTGGCGTGACTTCAGCCGCTGTTCCGGTCAATAGGCATTCCGTGGCATCTGCCATTTCATCTGGCATAATCACCCGCTCAACTATCTCGTAGCCCCGGGCCCTGGCTAGGTTGATCACAGTGCGTCGGGTGATGCCGTCAAGAAAACAATCAGGGATCGGGGTATGTAGCTTTTCGTCAATGACAAAGAAGATATTTGCTCCGGTGCTTTCAGCGATCTGCCCGCGCCAATCCAACATCAGAGCGTCGTCGTAACCTTCCGCCTCGACCGCATGTTTAGACAAGGTGCAAATCATATATAGACCTGCTGCCTTCGAATGCACAGGAGCCGTTGCCGGGTCAGGTCGCCGCCACTTGCTGGTCTTCAATCGGATACCAACTGTACGCATTTCCGGGTCGAAATAACTAGGCCATTCCCAGACCGCAATGGCTAGATTGATACGGTTCTCCTGTGCTGAAACGCCCATCATCTCCGAGCCGCGCCAGGCCACGGGCCGTACATACCCGTCTACGATATTGTTTTTCGCGACGGTTTCTCGGCAAGCGGAGTTGATTTCCTCTGCTGTGTAGGGAATTTCGAAATCCAGCGTTTCTGCGGAATTGATCAAGCGCTCAGTATGCTCTTGCAGTTTGAAGATTTCTCCGTCATAGACCCGCTCCCCTTCAAAAACGGAAGATGCATAGTGCAGTCCATGTGTCAGCACGTGCGCCTGAGCCTGCTCCCACGGAACCATATCGCCATTGTACCAAATGCTACCTTCCATCTTGTCATATGAGATTGTTGCCATGATTGAGGCCTCCAAGACCATATATTACGCATAACCTACCTTTAACGTATCATTTTGAAGAAATATGTCAAAAGTACTGACTAAAATAATGTCAGCAGCATTGACGCATCTCGTGTACCATGGGTCTATGTCAAACTCATTTTCGGATCCGGCGTCGTCGTACCTGCGGGATGACGAACTGATCCGCGGTATCGAGATGTTGTTTTATGCCTATAGAGATTTCACGTCTGATCCAGACGAGATTCTCAAGGCCTATGGCTTTGGTCGGGCGCACCATCGCGTGGTGCATTTCGTGGGTCGCAATCCAGGCATGACCGTGACGGAATTACTGAAAATCCTAAAAGTTACGAAGCAGAGTTTGAGCAGGGTCCTTAGCCAGTTGGTCCAGGAGGGCTTCGTAAAGCAGGAAAAGGGCCGCCGTGACCGTCGCCAAAGGTTGCTATCACTTACCGACAGGGGTGAGACCCTATTCGCTGAACTTTCTAGCCCGCAAAAGAAGCGCGTGGCACGCGCCTATCGACGGGCCGGCGCTGAAGCCGTGGCTGGCTACCGCAGGGTGCTGGCCGATCTATTGAATTCAGATGAGCGTGAAGCTGTTTTAAAATCGGTTGAACGATCCTGAAGTGTACGGCATGAGCGAAGCCGCTGCCCATATCCTGGTTGTCGACGATGATGATCGTTTGCGCGATCTTTTGCAGCGGTATCTGGGGGAATGTGGATTTCGGGTTTCTGTCGCTTCCAACGTGGCGGAGGCGCGGATCGTTATGTCAGGCCTGGAATTTGACCTTTTGGTGCTTGATCTAATGATGCCGGGAGAAAGCGGTCTGGATCTGACCAGGGATTTACGCCAAGGCAAGTATCTGCCCATTCTGTTGCTGACCGCTATGGGATCAGCGTCGGACCGCATCGCGGGCCTAGAGGTCGGTGCGGATGATTATCTGGCGAAACCGTTCGAACCGAGGGAATTGGTACTGCGGATAGAAGCCATATTGCGTCGGGGTGGGCCCAAGACCGAGGGGCGAAAGGCGGTCACTTTCGGGGCCTGCTCTTTCGATCTAGAGCGAGGCGAATTGCAACGAAATGGCGAATTGGTGCGTCTAACCTCGGGAGAGATCGATATGATGCGTTTGTTCGCCCGTTCCCCCGGCGTTACGGTGGGGCGTGCGGAGTTATTGGCCCAGGCGTACGCGGGTAATATCCGGGCCGTGGATGTACAGATCACTAGGCTTCGACGCAAGATCGAGGATGATCCTAAGGAGCCGCGACATTTGTGCACGGTATGGGGACAAGGATATGTGTTCTGGCTGGACTGATAGGACAGGCAAACCGTCATGCTGAAAAGATTGGCGCCAAAAAGTTTGTTTGGCCGCGCCATCATTATCGTCGTGGCGCCGGTGGTGCTTTTGCAGATCGTCGCGGCAATCGTTTTCTACGACCGTCATCTGGACCAAATTACCCGCCGTTTAGCCCGTAGTGTCTCTGGCGATATCGGCTTTGTCGCTGCCGCCCTGACACGGGAAAAGGATGCCTTGGCGCGTTTTCGTATATTGCAATCGGCTAATTTGCGCTTGAACCTCAGTTTTTCCCTAATTCCCGATCAGCCGTTGATTGCCGAGTCACTGCCCAAACCCGTTGCACCTCTGGAAGCTTTGTTAATCCGAACCATTGACGAAGGCCTAGAGCTGGCATTTACCATCGAGAACCGTCCCGAACAGAAGAACTATTTGATCCAGGTGGCGTTCGAGGGAGGTCACCTGCAGGTTCTGGTTCCCCATAACCGCATCACTTCGGCGACTTTGGAAGTGTTGATCTTGTGGGTTGTCGGCTCGTCCTTGTTACTGCTGGCTATAGCAATATTGTTTCTGAGAAACCAAGTCCGGCCCATATTGCGTCTAGCCGATGCCGCTGATCATTTTGGCCGAGGCGAGGAGGTTGAAAATTTTAAACCTTCCGGTGCAGTGGAAGTGCGCAAGGCAGGCGATGCCTTCCTGCGCATGCGAGAGCGGATTGACCGGCACATTCGCCAGCGCACGGAAATGCTGGCTGGCGTCAGCCACGATCTGCGTACGCCTCTAACCCGCCTTAAACTGGAATTGGCCATGCTCAAGGATACACCGGCTGCCGCCGCCATGCAGGCGGATGTGGACGAGATGGATGAGATGATCGAGGGGTATTTGGCATTCGCGGAGGATGCAGTTGGAGAACAGGCAGTGGACACGGATGTCCATGTCCTGTTGAACGAGGCCGCGGGTGACGCTCGCCGTCAAGGTGCTCAAGTAGAATACAAGCCCACCGATGAGCTGCGGGGCCGTATCAGACCGATAAGCCTGAAGCGGTGTCTGGACAATCTGCTGGGCAACGCTCACCGATATGCGAAACACTGTGCCTTGGCTGCCTGGCGTGACGGCGACATTATCGTAATTACAGTCGAAGATGATGGACCTGGCATCTCCGAGACGGAACGGGAAGCAGCCTTTAGACCGTTCTATCGTCTGGAAAACTCTCGTAATCAAGGTACTGGCGGTGTTGGCTTGGGCCTAGCCATCACACGAGACACGGTACGTAACCAGGGTGGTGATGTGTTATTGGACGATGCGCCTCTGGGCGGCCTACGGGCTACGATCCGATTGCCGGCGTAATTGAAGTGCCTAATCCGATCTATTTGACCTTCCCGCAGGTGCAGCGCCTTACGCCTTGTAGCTCGCGTATATCGACATCGTTTACAGCATGCCTTAAACCTTCAGGGAGAAGTGCAATTGGGGAACAACCGACGTGGATAAACTGACGCAAATCGACATCCTGAAAGACTTGATGCGAAAATTGGATACCAGGGAAAATGTGGATGCAGGCGTGATGTACCGAAATCCCACATCCGTCTATACCTGTCCAGATCTAGCTGCCAAAGAATGGCGGACGTTCTTCAAAGGGCATACGCAGTTGATCGGTCTATCTAGCGACTTGCCGAAGCCCGGCAGTTTCCTGACCATGGACGATTTTGGTGTGCCTATTCTAGCTATCCGCGGTAAGGATGAGCAGTGCCGAGCGTTCCTTAACATTTGCCGCCATCGCGGTGTACAGGTTGAACACAATAAGAATGGCACTCGTAGTGCTTTTTCATGCCCCTTCCATCAATGGACGTATAACGACATGGGGGACTTGATTGCCATTCCCGACGAGCATCAATTTGGCAAGATCGATAAATCCTGCCATGGCCTGATTTCGCTGCCCATGGAGGAACGCCACGGCATGCTTTGGCTGCATCCTGATCCCAATGGCGTTCTCGATTTGGACAATATGTTGGAAGGGCTGGAGGGCGAGCTGGGCAGTTGGGGATTTCAGGAGCTTGTTGCTATGGGGCAGACAACCATTACCAAGCGACTAAATTGGAAGTTGGCTAATGACACCTTTGGCGAGACGAACCATTTCCAAAAACTGCATAAACATACCTTGGGAAAATTGACCTATGGCGAATGCCTGAACTACGAAACCTTCCGTAGAAATCACCGCTTTGTCTTTCCCCGACGTATGATCGACGAACTACGTGACAAACCAGAAGAGGATTGGCGCCTGACTGACGGCGCGACAACCTTGTATTTTCTGTTCCCCAATATTCAGTTCATCATCGGCAATGGCTCCACCAATATTGTGCGTCTTTATCCCCATCCGACTGATCCAAATGAGTCCATTACTAAGATCAATCATTATTTTACCAAGGGTGCAATCGCCGCCGCCGCAGAAATTGAAGGTCATGGGGAGAATGTTAGCGCTGAGACGGTTTATGACCTGAGCCAGGCCAACACTGGTATACCCAGCCTGAATGCCACTAAGGAAGTATTCAACTCTACCATCGAACAGGAAGACTACGTCATGGGTGAAACCACCCAGCGGTCTGTCGAAACGGGTCTGTTGGATCATATCATCTTCGGCCGCAACGAACCTGCCCTGCATCACTACCACAAAACATTCCGTACGGCCCTACAAATGCCGCCGTTGGAGGAGGTTATTAATTAGGAACTGCAATAACGCATCGGCTTATTTCTTCCTTTAATTTTGGCAGAGCTAAGATACGACCTTCTCTCGCAACTCGCGGCGCAGGACCTTGCCAACAGGAGATTTAGGGATGTCGTCTACGAATTTAATTCGTTTGGGCACCTTGTAGTTGGTCAAGCCGTCTCGGCAATGGGCTACCACTACGTCTTCTGTGACAGCATCGTTGTTCTTGACGATGAAGGCCATAGGCACTTCGGAGGACTTTTCATCCGGAATGCCAATCACGCCAACTTCGACCACACCGGGCAGAGTGGTGATCACTTCCTCAATCTCGTTGGGTGAAACATTGAAACCAGAAACCAGGATCATATCCTTCTTCCGATCGACAATTTCGATGAAGCCGTCCTCGTTCATCACTGCGATATCGCCGGAATAGAGCCAGCCGTCCCTAATTGCTTCGGCGGTAGCGTCTGGCTGGCCGAAATAACCCTTCATAATTGTTGGTCCCTTGAATAACAATTCACCGGGTGAGCCAATGGGCTGTTCGACATTGTTGTCATCCACAATGCGGACCTCCATGCCTGGAGCAGGAATGCCAACTGAACCCAAACGGTTTTCGCCGATGGGATTTAGACTCATTACACCGCAACACTCGGTCATGCCGTAACCTTGGTAGATGTCTAGTCCGGTTGCTTCGGTCCAACGTTTTGCAACGCCGGTTTGCTGCGCTGCTCCCCCCGAGCCGCAGAAATTGACATGTTTGATCATATCGCGGTGAAACCAAGGTTCTTCCATCAACGCAGCGAATAGAGTGTTAATGCCGATGAAGATAGTGACGTCAAAATTCTCGAACGCCGTTTTCAGGTTTGACGGCGGCCGGGGTGATGGCACCAGAACCAGATGATCGCCTGAAGTAATGCCAATCACGAAAATCAAGGCGAAAGCAGTGATATGATACAGCGGCAAAATCACTAATGTGGTATCGCCATCAAACTCACGTAGATGGCCGATCATAGTATTTGCCTGGTGCGCATTGGCCAGAATGCCTTGATGGGTCAGCTCTGCACCTTTGCTACGCCCCGTGGTGCCGGAGGTATATTGAAATAGCGCTGTATCCTCACCCGACAACCCTTCAGTATAGGATGAAATATCGCTACCTTTTCGAGCCGTCTTACCTTTGGTAAGAGCAACCGCGAAATTGATGTGAGCAGAACGCATATCGGGAATAGCTTTCTTCACCGATTTAAGAACAAAACCAATGAGTAGCCGTTTCAAAGTGGGGAAAAAGTCCACCAGAGAAATCTTGACTACCTGCCGTACGGCAGTGGATTGGATTACTTCGTCTACCTTGTCGCCAAACATATCGATAATGACTAGCACGGCGGCCTTGGAATCATTGAGCTGATGTTCCATCTCCGGTGCCGTGTACAAGGGGTTAATGTTGGTACATACAGCGCCCGCCAAAAAGGCTCCTGATGCGGCGATGGTAAAGTCGATACAGTTGGGGGTCATTAAGGCGACAGTTTCGCCTCGTTTTAGACCAACAATTTCCCGTAAATAGGTGGCGAAGTCCTTGGCATATTCAAGGTATTCTTCATAAGTGATTGATGCTGAGGCCCCTGTAGGCAGGATAGTCGTGGCAGCGGTGCGGCTGGCATATGATTTGCCGGCGCCATTGATCAAATCCACAAGAGTAGCATATGGCATGGTTGCTACATCAAAGTTCTTGGCGGCTTCTGTGTAGTATTTCTCCCACGGTTCTGACATTCCTCTGCCTCCATCCCTAATTGCTTTTGTTATGGCCAAAACGGTATCGCGAATTGCATGACAAAACAAATGCTTGCTACACTTGACGCGGATACTCTCATTTCGGATCAGGCATCATGAAAATCAACGGCTGTGAAATCCTACATTGTGGTGCCGGCTGGCGAAATTTCTCATTTCTGAAAATATTTACCGATGAGGGCCTAACCGGCATTGCCGAATTCAACGAAAGCTATGGTTCGAAAGGATTGAGCGGCGTAATAGAGGCCCTGGTCGGTGTTATTACTGAGCGTAATCCCTATAATCATGAGGCAATCTCGCAGCAGCTTTATGCCATGACCCGCCAGGCGCCCGGTGGCATTAACCAGCAGGCTATGGCGGCGATCGAAAACGCTCTCATGGATATCAAGGGCAAGGCTTTGGGCGTCCCAGTCTATGATTTGTTGGGTGGAGCTGTACGCGACCGCATGCGGCTCTATTGGTCACACTGCGGCACCTATCTAATGACTGATGTGGGTTCCTCTTCCATCGGCCGGCCGAAGCTTAGGAATCTAGATGACGTGGCAGCGTTGGGCAGACGTGTGCGTGAGAGCGGCTATAAGGGATTAAAGACTAATATTTTTTTGTTTGATCAGGATCCGCCTATCTACATGCCAGGTTTTGGTAGAGGCGGAGATACTCCGGCCTTGAATGTGGAAATGTCCGTAATTCGAAACCTGCGCGCCCAGCTGAAGGCTTTCCGAGAGGGCGCTGGCGAGGATGTAGGCATCCATCTCGATATCAACTTTAACTGCAAAACTGAAGGCTATTTACAAATCATCCGCGCTCTGGACGATCTGGGTCTGACATGGTTTGAGATCGACCTATATGATCCCGCAGCCCTACGACATATACGAAATTCCGTCCAGACCCCAATCGCAAGTTGTGAGAGTTTGTTCCGCTTGCGCGAATTCCGCCCTTTCTTCGAACAGCATTCCATGGACGTGGCAATAATCGATCTTCCTTGGAACGGCATATTCCATTCAATGAAGATCGCGGCGATGGCGGAAGCCTATGAGATCAACGTAGCGCCCCACAATTTCTACGGTCATCTTTCTTCCTTTATGTCGGCCCATATGTGTGCTGCAGTACCTAACTTTCGGATCATGGAGATCGATGTGGATGACGTCCCCTGGAAGGATGAAATTGTTACTAATATCCCGGAAATCGTCGATGGCCATTTGATCCTGCCCAAGGGCCCCGGCTGGGGAACGGAACTAAACGAAGACGCTATTCGGGCCCACCCTCCAATTTGAATAACAATATTTCGTGTCATTTCTCGCGGGCAAGAAGCTATGCCGCTCGCTCTAGAAACTGACACCTTTTTTCGGGACAGGTGTTGTCCAGTAGTTCGCGCCCGTCAACCGCGCACCCGGTTAGATCTTCAAAAGCTTATTATTTTTTAAACGGGAAAAGACACCGGTATGCTGCGTGGACCACGGACTTGACCACCGGCCCAGGTTACAGCCTCCGGCGCCGAGAGTTCGAATTCAGGAATTCGTTCGAACCAAGTCCGTAAGGAGACATCCATCTCCATTCGCGCCAGGTTGGATCCCGCGCAGCGATGGATACCAACACCAAAAGCGATGTGGCGATTTCGTTCTCGGTCCAGGACAACGTCCTCCGGGTTTTCAAACACATCCGGATCGCGGTTGGCTGCGGGGAAGTTCAGTAGAACCTTGTCGCCGGGGACGAAATTAGCATTCCCCATGGTGACTGGTTTGGTCACCTTTCGAGCCATGGTGACCGGCGAATAGAAACGCAACATTTCCTCGATTGCGGTGGGGAACAGGTCCGGATCGCTGGCCAGCTGGCGTCTATCCTCTGCTTGCCCTGCAAAATGCCACAGGGCCGCACCGATAGAGCTCCATGTGGTATCGATCCCAGCAACAAGCAATAAATTACACATGCCAACAACGGTGTAATCACCCAAAGGTTTACCATCGATCTCCGAACTGATTAGTTTTGAGATCATATCGTCCTGACCCGGATTCTTACGCCTCTCGATGACAAGTTCAGTGAAGAAGTCGCGGATGACCCGGCGGTATTTGCGGCGCAATTCTGGCTGTGTTTGTCCTAGCTCTAATATACCGCGTGTCCACTCGGTGAATTCATCGCTTCTGTTGGTGTCAATTCCCAACATAGCCGCGATGACGCGGGGTGGAATTTGCTGGGCGTAATCTACGGCTGCATCGGCTGAACCGGTATCGATAAACTTGTCGATTAGTTCATGACAAAGCCGCTGCGTCCCCTCTCGGAACTTCTCCACAGACTTGGGATTGAAGAATGGCAGGATCAAACGGCGGTAAGGGATCTGTTCGGGTGGGTCGGAGGTGATGGGAGGACTATCTGATCCATATTCCTTCAACTCAGCGATCAGTTCCTCACGCAGTTCTGGATCGGGCGGCACGACGTTGGGCGACCGGGATGACAATGCGGGCACCATGCGCACCATCGCCTGAAGATCTTCATATTTTGTGGGTAGCCAGCTGCCACCCCAGCGCGTCGTATGGGCGATAGGGCAACTCCCACGTAACTCTTTCCAAACTGGGGAAGGATCCTTTACATACTCTTCGTCGAAGATGTCGTAATCCGTCGCCCAATCCTTGACCGGGCAGCCTTTTTCATCGCTCATACCATGCGTCCCCAATCTATTTGCGTGATTATTCCACACCATTGACTGAGTTGAAAAGAATTTCCAGAAATCCAACGTAAAAATTCTTGTTTCCCTTAGGGTTTTTGTGCATATGCGCCGCAATTAATGCTTGGTTGTGAAGGAAATTCAGGGTGTTTCAGATCGTCGCGAACAGTTGGGCTCTGTTCTTGGGCCTGGGACTAATTATGCTTGGCGGTGGCCTGCAGGGGTCATTGTTGGGTCTTCGTGCCTCAATAGAAGGGTTTGGTCTCGCTCCCACCGGCTTAGTGATGTCCGGTTATTACATCGGTCTGTTGATTGGCGCCACTATTGTGCCAAAATTTGTTGGCCGTGTGGGTCATATTAGAAGTTTTGGCGCCATGGCATCACTCGCTTCCACCTCGATCTTGGTGCATGCGGTATTTGTTGATCCGCTGACCTGGTGGGTCATGCGTTTTGTTACTGGATTTGCTTATGCCGGTCTATTCATTGTCAGCGAAAGCTGGCTGAACGACGCATCAGAGAATGAAACCCGTGGGCAGATGATGAGTTTTTATATGTTGATCTCTCTAGCCGGAATGGCTGGCGGTCAGTTTATGTTGAATATAGCCGCGCCCTCGTCCTACGAATTATTCGTCTTAATTTCCGTGCTGGTCAGTATCGCAGTTATTCCAATTCTTCTTTCAGTCAGTCGGGCACCGGATTTTAATACATCCGTATCCGTCAGTGTTTTTCAGCTGTACAAGGTCTCGCCCTTGGGTGTCGTAGGCATGCTTTTGACAGGTGTTGTTATGGGTGCCGTATTTGGCATGGGCGCAGTTTATGCTGCCAACGTGGGCCTATCGGTGCGTGAGATTTCCTTCTTCATGGGTTCAGTCGTACTTGGCGGGGCCGTTCTGCAATATCCGGTCGGTCGCCTGTCGGATTTGTTAAGCCGACGACAGGTCATCATCGCTACCTGCGCTTGTGGTGCAGCCACAGCTTTTATCACCGCCAACATTGGAAGTTCTGGCGTCGGCCAGATTTGGAAACTGTACCTAGCCACTGCCTTGGTTGGTGGTTTCTCTATGCCGCTATATGCCCTCTGCGTTGCTCATACGAACGACTACCTGACTCCAGGTCAGATGGTGGCGGCTTCCTCCGCGCTTGTGCTTGCCGGTTCCATTGGCTCTGCCGTCGGCGCACCTGTTAGCGCCTTCGCCATGGATGCCTTAGGCCAGCAATGGTTCTTCTACACAATAGGGTTCGCGATGATGGCCCTGTGCCTGTTCGCCTTGTATCGCACTACCAGACGCGTCCCCGTGGCCAGTGAGGAAGTGGGCGAATTTGTGGTAATAGCCCCGACGCCCATGGCCGCCGCTCTGAATCCGGACTTTGGACTTGAGGAAATTATTGCCGCGTCCGAGACCGACGTGGATGAAATTCAAGAAAGTTTCGAGGAACTGGTTCAGGATTTGGAGAGTTCGGATCGTCCGTAAGGATAATTCGGCCGCAAAATTGAAGCCGCCTTTTGAAAGACAAAAAACCGTAGGTTGTGTTAATTCCAAGCAGATGCCGGTTCGGTGCGGGATCGTGGTTGAAACGTTAGCCATATCTGAAATCCGACCACTGAATGGGAATGGTGCGGTATGTTACCTCGCTACCGGCTAAAATTCCTTTATTGCCCACCTGTTCGCCGCTACCTGCCGAAATCTGATGACCGAGGACATTAGAGGCGGAAAAATCTCAAACTGGGTCAAAGTCACTGCTAATTTGTACTTGGCCAATGAACCGCTACACCACGTAATGATGGACTTTAGGGGCCTTATTGTTTTCCACTAATGGCTGAGATCTCTGTATCCAATGGTGCCGTCAAGGTGAGAGTTTTCAGGCGTTGTTCTTCGACTAGTTCCATAATAACTTGGCTAACTCGCTCACCCGCCTTGCCGTCTGCATTGTTGACCCATTGTTCCAACGGGCTAACGCTGGCGGGCCGGAGTTCGCTTTCACGGTTACGCGCTGGGTGAGCTAACGCCCGTTCGGCCATCATGATGACTAAGTCATCAGTGGATGTGGCGCGGCCCGCAGCATCGCCGAGATCCACCATGAAAGGCGCGGTCAGCGGCGCGGCAGCCTCGTCAAAATATGGCGATACCACATCGACGTTGGCGGCTAAAGCCTCTAACAAGGAGCCGCTGTTGATGGCGCACAGGACGTCGCAACCAACAATTAGCTCGAACGAGTTGCCGCCTACAACAACATCCAAGTTTTCCGGTGGTACGAATTCGTCACCCAATCCGGTGGTTAGGGCCTCCATGGCCAAGACATGGTTTTTAGCTTTAATGATGACGTGGATCTCGGGGTACTCCTGGGCAAGGCGAATCATGGCACGATGGCAATTACGCACCAAATTAGCCCAATTGATTTTTTCAAATTCAGGATCCAGTTCTTCGTAACGATGTTCACCTCGGCGACCGAGTACTGGGCACCCGGTTTTTTCGTTGAAGGACATGAAAAGCACGGTCGGTCGGCCATCTAGGGACTGGTCCTGCCCGGCGTTGTCCCTGCGGTATTCGTGAAACCGGTCCAGACGAGGCGCGCCGGTGGCAACAATATTTTCGGCTGGCGCAACACCTGCGTTAATCTCAATACGGCGCTCGATTTCGTTATAAGTGGTAATTTTCCGGCCCTGGAATGGCATCTTACGTTCGCGGTAAATCTTTTCGTAGAATGGCTCTACCCCGGGGGTTTTCATGCATTCCTTGTGGACGGCCACAACGGGGACGTCAAAATGACCAAGGGCAGCGGCAAATTCTTGTTCGGCGTAGAAGCTGAAATTTGCGGTCAGGGCTACGTCCAATTCAAGACGCGGCACTAGATGGTGGCAGACCGCGATCATGAAATTCCGGTAGGCAGCCTTTCGCGCAGTGATGGCCTCGTCGTCCTGCCGGTAATTGTTGTCGTCTACCAGCGCCTCGAAAAAACAATTGGCTATCATCTTTAACACTTTGCGGTGCAGCCGTAGCACCCTGAAGCGGCCATCTCGTATGATGGAATACTGAATATCCTCGGCGAAACCGCTTTTTGGAAGGGTCAACGCCACGGCCGGTTTGCCCGGGACTATGGCCTCGCATACGGTTTGAACCTGCCAAGCTACAAGCCAAGCGGCAAGCTTCGGGCAATTATTCCGGGCAGCAAACTCCAAAAACAACTTCGACGTTATGGCACGGAACATTCCCGGTTTGCTTACTATGCCTTTCAGACGACGGCGCACAATATGAAAACCGGAAATTGGATTCATGATTTTGCAATTCCCTTATTCTAATTGAGATCCCTTAGGCCTTCAGGCCATGGGAAGCAAGTGCCTAGGTAATTGGCAATTCGATAGTGTCCAGACGCGGCAGTCGTAGTGGATCGTCTTTAGCGGCATCGACGGTCCCTTCATCAATAGTCAAGCCGATAGCACATCCGTTCCGGCGTAGCAGCGCTCTGAGTTTTTCGTCGTTGGCGCCGTGGGGATAGCACATTACCCAATTCGTGGTAGGCGCACCGAGTCCGCGAAGAAAATCCAGGCTGGCCGTGACCTCTTCTTGCTGTCCCTTGTCATCGAGCCGGTCCAGGCGGTCATGCTTGGCACCGTGACCGCCGATATACATCCCGCATTGGATCATCATCCGAAGTTCGTCTTGTGAGACGTAAAGCTCCGCCGCAAAGCCCTTTTGATCGACGGAAACAAACATTTGAAACAATTTGTCGATAAGTATGATCCTTAGAGCTTCAGGCAACGCTCGTTGCAGCACACTTTTGATAAACCATATTTCCGCTGTATCATAACGGACCGGTTTCGCGTGCTCATCCCAGTACGCCGCGAAGGGCAGTATGCCGTCCTGTTCCTGGTTTTCTTCTATGAACGTCCGAATTTCGTCGATAATCGGCGCGGGATCGGATTCGGCGGCGCGAATGAAATGAGCTTTGTTGACGTCTAACAATTCGCCGTGGGCGATGGCGTTGACGGATGGGAAGAAGGCGCCGTGCATTCCGCGCTCGTACAAGGCGGGCAGGACGTTGGTGTAATGATCCTTGTATCCATCATCGAAGGTTAGCCAAGCAGCGTTGGTGGGTAGTGTGGAACCACCTCCGAAGGCGTCGACTACATCGGCCGTTGTTACGATCTCATGGTTACGGCCGAAGTAGTCTAGTTGCATCTTGAATTCCGAAAGGTCCCGGCCCTTGATGGCAGGATATCGGCTATTCTTTAAATCGCGCACGAAATGATAGGTAACGATGGTAAGGGGCATACACTTGGCCTGCTAGTCGTTAGTCATCCGAGAATAACCGAGGAGCGCTGCAACGGGAAACCTTCCACTAAGCGGTAGTTGATAGTTGCTGGCGGTCACGTTTATTTGTGCCAGCACCGAAACCAATTCCGCGGCCCCAAATTAAGGGGTGGCAACTCGCCATTATCAACCGGTGTTTTCCAAAGTAAATGGGCTACCCATTCAGTGATGCCAATTATCCAATCAGGTAATTTTAATCGTCTATGTATGTAAAGTAGAAATCAAAAATAGTATCATCCGAAATGCTATTTAACTCACCAGAATTTGTTTTTTCGTTTATTCCCAGCGTTTTAGTTGTCTACTGGCTGGTCACGCGAGGCGATCGAACTGCCTACTGCGTCTTTGTGTTAGCCGTTGCATCACACCCCAATCCGGCCCATCAGGGAAAGCGGAACTTCACCATTAGATCAGAACCCTATAAGTTAAGGGTTTGCATTTTTTTGTCGGGGAATGGACAGAATGGATTTCGATCTGAAGATTGTCGGCGGTACGATCGTCGATGGCATGGTGATCCGCGAGGACAATACAGATACGGTCGCACCCGACGGTGATCTGCCTGGTCGGGTGTGGCGCAGCTCGCAAGCGGCCTAGGCTCATGAAACGTCAGACTATTGCCGTTATCGCCCCTGGTGATATGGGTAGTGGCGTCGGGCAGGCCTTGTCACGGGGTGGGCACGACGTCGTTACTAGCTTGACGGGACGCAGCGTTGAAAGTCGGACGCGGGCTGAACGGCATGGCTTCCGCGATCTGGTTGATTTGGACATTGTCGTTAGAGAGGCCAGCCTAATCCTTTCGATCCTACCGCCTGCCGCAGCAGTTGCCTTAGCAACAGACGTTTCAGCGGCCATGGAGCGCTCGGGTGTGCGGCCCGTCTATATGGACTGTAACGCAATTTCACCCGACAATAGCCGCCGTATCGCCAGAATTATGGAAGCAGCGGGTGCTGCCTATATTGACTGTGGCATTATTGGTCTAGCGCCTGGCAAAGGGCCGCAGCCCACGCGTTTGTATGTTTCCGGGCCTGATCTGGCCCCCGCCGACGCTTTGGCTGTAGAGGGTATTTCGCTCAAGGGGGTAGGTCTCGAAATCGGCCGGGCGTCCGCATTGAAGATGTTGTACAGCGGCCTAAATAAGGGCCGTTTCTCCTTATTGGCGACAGTAGCGACGGCCGCTCAAGCGTTAGGCTTGCTCGATGAGTTGGGGGAAGAGCTAATTTTTAGCCAAGGTGACGCCTGGAGCTATATGCAGGGTAGCCTATCCCGTTTACCCGCCGATTCAGAACGTTGGTGGCCCGAGATGGAGGAAATTGCTGAGACATTCGAAGGGGTGGGGGTCACAGGTGAATTTCATCGTGGTGCAGCTTGGATGCTGAGGCTTATGGCGTCAACGCCCTTGTCAGCGGAAACCAGAGAAACCATTGATACCAGCCGTACCATGGCCGAGACTGTGAGAATTTTCACCGAACATCTAGATAAAAACTCCGTATAGGTATTCAAATGACCCATTACGTCTATAGCGGCCCCCGCAAGGTGGCAATGGAAGAGGTGACGCGAAACGGCGCCAAGACCGCTGCAGGACTTCAGTCATTCGGGGTTGGTGATGGTGACGCCTTCGCTACATTTCTGAGGAATGACATCTCCATGTTGGAGACGAAGATCGCCGGTAATCAAATCGGTGCTTACGCCGTGCCTGTCAATTGGCATGCCACTGCGGAAGAGGCCGGTTATATGTTCAACGATTCAGGGGCCAAGGTCATCATTGTGCATGCCGACCTTTTACCCGGGATTGCTTCACATTTACCCGACGGTGTTCCTGTAATTGTCTGTGCAACACCGCCCGAGATTGCTGGAGCCTACGGCGTTTTGCCCGAATTATGCGATGTGCCTGACGGCATGATAGAATATGAACTATGGCGAGACGGTTTTGTGCCAGTTACCGCTCCGCCACCACCCGAACGAGGCAGCATGATCTATACCTCGGGAACGACGGGTAATCCAAAAGGTGTGCGGCGGGAACCCACGACACCGGAGCGTCAAGCTCTCCTGGCGGAAATGGCTCTGAGATCTCTTGGCATCCGTCCTGACGGCGTTGTGGCCATGACCGGGCCTATGTATCATTCTGCTCCCGGGGCATACGCCAGCATTGCCATGAGCTTGGGCAACGACATTCATCTTTTACCCCGTTTCGATCCGGAAGGACTGCTTCAGGCGATACATGAGCACAAAATTACACATATGCACGTGGTGCCCACTATGTTCATGCGCATGTTGCGGCTACCCGATGAAGTAAAGGCAAAATATGATTTGTCATCGCTGGTACATGTCATACATGGTGCTGCACCGTGCCCACCTGAAGCTAAGCGTCAGATGATCGAATGGTGGGGCAACGTCATTTATGAATATTACGGCTCCACTGAGGCGGGAATTGTGACCGTGGTGAAAAGCGAGGATTGGCTGGAAAGACCAGGAACTGTGGGACGTCCCCTGGATGGTACGACGGTCCGCATCTATGACGATGACGGCAATATCTTGCCAACTGGCGAGAGCGGCGAAATTTATATGAACCTGAATGATCTTTCCGATTTCACCTACCACAACAAGGATGACAAACGAGCCGAGATCGAGCGCGATGGCATGGTAACCAATGGCGATGTGGGCTATATCGACGAGGGTGGTTATGTCTACCTCAATGACCGGAAAAGGGACATGATCATTTCCGGCGGCGTGAACATCTATCCTGCCGAGATCGAGTCAGCGTTGCAAGGCATGCCCGGCGTGCAAGATTGTGCCGTATTCGGTATCCCACACGAAGAGTTTGGCGAGTCCGTAGCTGCTGCCATCGAACTCCAACCCAACGTCGCCCTGACGCCGGAGGCAGTGCGGGACTATCTAAAAGAACATATCTCCGCCTACAAGGTGCCGCGTGAAATCGCTTTCCATGACGCCATGCCTAGGGAGGATAGTGGTAAGATATTCAAGCGAAAACTGCGGCAACCGTATTGGGATGCGGCTGGACGGCAGATTTAGTCGTCCGTAACAAGAATGGACCTAGGCGACCGAATTTGTCTGAAGGGCCGTAAATGGGGTGTTGTTCCAACCTTACAGATTAACCGATCATTTCGTGCTGGGTACTGCTCACCTGATCCTTGATTTTGAATTCTGCGATAACAATGCCCATTTTAGACTGGGACAGCTAAGCTCACCATATTCTATCTAATCGATTGGTTTTCCACAGATTTATTTACAGTGGGTGCCACAATTTGAATGAAACTGATTTATAGTTTCTCCAAGTCAAAGGTCTGCTTTTCTATTTAAAAATATTCCAAATTTAGCCGAATACTTCCGCGGCAGATCGGCGCAAATAACGGGCGTTGCCTTCTCGGCGAGTCAGGCCGGCTGCATCGAAGAATTCTAGAACCTCGATTGCCACGTTGCGGCCGATGCCGGTTTGGTTTTTGAAAGTGGCGGCGGTAAAGCCCTCGTCACCGGCGGTGGTGCAGAGCTCTTCGACAATTTTAGCAAGTTCTCCGATGGCCTCAGGAGGAAAATATCTATTTGGGGCAACCGCCATAAGACGCCCTTGGCGGGCACAACGTTTAAAGAAGGCTTCTAGATGTTTAGGATCCATCCTCAGTTCTTCCGCGACTTCTCTAACTCGGGGTGGTCTGATTCCGCCGGCTTCCAATATCGTTGCGATATCCTTCCAAAGGGCTAAATCAGAATCCGACGGGCGCGGGCTGTGGCCGGGTAACCGCAGGGAAATGCCGTCGCGAATGATCTTTCGCTGCTCAATCATGCGGGCGATCACGGCGACGAGGAGCGTGGGTGAGGGCGGGGTCTGCAAGGCGATGCGAAGGCCATTATCATTGGGCCCGACGGCCTCTGGCTGTTTTTTGTGTGAATGTGCTAGAGCATCAAGGACTGTCTGTTCGATCGTATGCCATCGTTCTTGGGACAACACAATTTCGCCTTGCTCGCTCGGAAGGCAAATATTGTTTTCGTGTCCCCGAAGATGCCTGACGTCCGTATCTGTGAGGTTTCTGGTTTTAGCAAACTGCAACAAGTTGACGCCGTTGTTGGTAGCGGAAAGCATAGCAGTCAACGCCGTTCTTGCCTCTGCTCGCTCCATGGCTCGAAGCATTTCTAGCCGATCAGGCCGAGCTCTCCCGCGACGAGGAGGATACAAGTCAACGACCATGCCACCAGCGATTGTTCGTTTCGCCGATTGATCCCGCAAAATGAAGCGATCACTGAACAGCGCCCCAATTGGCATATCCAACACCAATTGCGCCAGTTCGTCATGTCCTGGAGATATGCGTCTTTCACCTAGCACGGCGATGCGCCCGGTTATATCCGCGGCGCCTAGATGCACATGTACAGGCGTCCAATGGGCCAATGGCCGGTTTTCGCTTTGCAGGACTTTGACGCGCGCATCAAATTTCTGGACGGGAGCGTGAACGGCTTGTGCCAATAACCAATCGCCCCGGCTGACCCGCGACAGATTTATATCAGCGCCGGTAATATTTACAGCGCATCTTTGCCCGGCTCGTCCAATTTTAGCTTCGCGATCCAGTGTCCGCAGTCCTCGCACCCGCGCATCTATGGGCTGCTCGCTTCCTTGTGCCGCAAGGATCAGGTGATCGCCCACTGTGACCTGTCCCGAGTAAACGGCACCGGTTACCACCAAGCCAGCTCCCCGGATATTGAAAGCACGGTCAACAGAAAGTCGGAAATGACCTTCGACCGCACGCTCGTCGTGGGTGCGGGCCGTTGTCTCTAAATGAGACCTAAGGTCAGCCATGCCGGTGCCGACCTCGCCGGATACGGGAAAAACGGGACAGCCCGCCAAATGCGAACCGTGAAGGAGGATTTCAATTTCCTCCATAACGTAGTCAATACGCTCTGTTGCCACCCTGTCGATCTTGGTGATAGCCACCGCGCCCTGCCGAATACCTAGTAAATTGAGAATGGCCAGGTGTTCTTCCGTTTGTGGCATGACGCCGTCATCCGCCGCTACTACCAAAAGGACGAAATCAATAGTGGCAACGCCGGCCAACATGTTCTTGACGAATCTTTCATGCCCCGGCACGTCAACAAACCCAAGAATGACGTCGCCTTCAATTTCATGATAGGCAAAACCGAGGTCAATGGTCAGGCCGCGCTTCTTTTCCTCCGGCAGACGGTCGGTGTCCACACCCGTCAAGGCGCGGACTAGGGTGGTTTTGCCGTGATCGACATGGCCGGCTGTGGCAATAATCATGGCCGGTCAACTTGCAATTCGGACAGCTGCGTCGTCCAAACCGTTTCTTCTTCAAGACAGCGAAGATCAAAGTTCAGGGCATTTTCAGAAATTCGCCCCAATACCGGGACGGGCAGGGCGCGAAATGCTGCCGCTAGGCGTTTCAATTTACCGCCAGACGGCCGTCCGGCAGGTCTAATGGTCAAAGCCACGCTTTCCAGATTTTCAACAGGCAGAGAGCCACTGCCGATCTGTCCATGACACTGCATGATGGCCACTGTCATACTTTCGCCCAGCCTATCTTGCAAAACTGGGCACAGGCGCTCGGCTGCCGCCCGTATGTCATCGACGGGTCGCGAGAGCAGGCGCAGGGTTGGCAGTCTGGAGCGAAGGGTATCGGGATTGGCATATAGGCGTAATGTTGCAGCCAAGCCTGCTAGAGTGACTTTGTCGATGCGCAAGGCGCGTTTCATGGGGTTTTTTTTGAGCTTTCCGATTAGGTCCGCTCGACCGGCGATCAATCCAGCCTGTGGCCCACCCAATAGTTTGTCTCCGGAAAAGCTGACCAGATCGGCGCCATTAGCCAAGGTTTCCTGCACGGTGTTTTCGTGGGGCAGGCCCAGGACCTCCATGTTTATCAGTGCGCCGCTGCCCAGATCGACGATATAGGGCAAATTATGGTCACGGGCCAGTTTGGCTAGGTCACCGTCCGCTACGTCTGCTGTGAAGCCCTGCACAACGTAGTTTGAGGTGTGAACTTTCAGCAAGGTGCCTGTACGTTGAGAAATTGACCCGGCGAAATCGCTCAAATGGGTACGGTTGGTGGTGCCCACTTCCACTAATCGGCAGCCGGCTCGGCGCATGATTTCAGGCATGCGAAAGGCGCCGCCGATTTCAATTAATTCGCCGCGGGACACCGGCACTTCCTTGCGATTGGCCAGGGTATTCAGCATCAATAGAACGGCAGCGGCGTTGTTATTGACAACCGTGGCGGCCTCTGCTCCCGTCAATCGGCATAGCCAATCCTCGACATGGTCATCCCGATCTCCGCGTTGGCCTTTCAAAAGGTCGAATTCCAGGTTGGCGCTGCCGCGCGCCACGGCAGTCATCGCCTCTATGGCTTCCTCGGCTAGCGGCGCCCGACCCAGATTAGTGTGCAGAACAGTACCAGTCAGATTAAAGACTGGTTGCAGGGACATCTGCAAAGTGGCACCTACTCTAGCTTCTATGCGTTGGGTTAGGTGCTCGGTATTTGTGGTGTCAATTTTTCCTTGGAGGATAAGCGCCCGTTGATGGTCCAGCTCGGCACGGGTTTCTTCAACGACCAATGATCTGCCATACCTTTCAATCAATTGTGCCAGTATCTCATGGCGGAGCAGTTTGTCCAGGGAGGGGATCGCATTGTCCGCGATCCGTCGATTTTGCCCAACGGTTGACATGGAATTCCTATTACACCCGATCCAAGCTCAGGTGCAAAAGCTAGGCCGAGAGAATTCCGCGGTCAACGGTTGGGCGTGAGACAAAGTAAAAGAACTAGTAAAGTTTGCTTACTAGAACATGCGCAGACCAGCCCTATTGCCCATGTTATCAAAGGCTTACCAGCCAAGGTCATACCTATCTGTCACAGAATCCTAGTCCGGTACTTTCAGGTGAGTTGGAATTCATGGCATTAAACTTTGTTGGCAATCTTTAACAAAACCTTGCTAAGGAAAAATTTGATGCCTATGCAGGAGAGATAGGAGAGGACCATGTCCCCGAAGAAAAACCCCCTGCGTCTAAACAAGTTGCAATTGAAGACCTTGACTTTGCTTCAGGAGCTAACCCACTCGCCAACAACGTCGACGGCACAAGGTGACGGCAGTTTCCTCGTTTCGTCTATTCCGCAGCCACATGGGGACCATTTTCACATCGGTAATGGCGTGGTACACGCATCGGATGCCACGGGCCTCAAAAATGAAAGTGTCTGGCGAGCCTTGCACCGTAAGACATTGATATTAAGTAGTTATCCAGATGCGTTAATATTGACGGTGGCCGGGGTAGAATACGATACCGGTCTACGAGACACAATTATCCACCGCTCGGATCACTAGAATAGAGCGCACCTAATTTTCCCCTTCACCAAATTTAGGAAGATGTTTCGCTTACCAACCAGGGTATAGGCAACGAATTGATTTCAATTCATTCTTTAATGATATAACATAACATCATGAATTTTGAGACCAACCCACATGATCCGAGCAGCGAGGGTCCGGACCAAGCTCGCTTGGTGGTTGCCGAGGGAGTTAGCGTGTCGTTTGCTGGACGACAAATCTTGGACGGCGTCGATATAACTTTGAATAGGGGTGAGATCGTTACCTTAATTGGCCTGAATGGGTCAGGGAAGTCGACATTAGCAAAAATTCTTTTGGGACTGTTGCGACCGGACAGTGGTCGGGTCTGGCGGGCAGAACACCTGCGCCATGGTTACGTACCACAGTCGATGGCGATTGATCCGGCTATGCCTATAACATTGCGCCGGTTTTTAACTTTGGGTGGAGTGGGCGATGGTGCGGTATTATCCGCTGTTGTATCGGAGGTTGGCTTGTCAGGCCGTTTGCAAAGCCCCATGGCGCGGCTCTCAGGTGGTGAATTGCATCGGGCTATGTTGGCGCGCGCCCTGCTACGCCGACCCGATTTGTTGGTCCTGGATGAACCCATGAGTGGTGTCGATGTGGCGGGGCAGGCACAACTTTATCAACTCATTGAAAATATTCGAGATTCTTATGACTGCGGTATACTGCTGATTTCCCACGATCTGCACGTAGTCATGGCTGCGACGGACCGTGTTGTTTGCCTAAATCATCACGTCTGTTGCACAGGACGCCCGGAAAGTATCGTCGGCGAGCCAGAGTTTCGAGCTCTGTTTGGAGCGACCGTGGCGGACCAACTAGCGTTGTATCATCATCATCATGACCATGGCCACGATACCGACGGTGGGGTGGTAGCCCTTTCGGAACTGCATGAACATGGCTTGCACGATCACGTAGCCGACAGTCAAGATTTCGGCGGTGAATTCCTCCGTGATTGAGGATTTTATGCTTCGTGCCTTCTTGGGCGGCTTGGGAGTAGCCGGAGTCGCAGGACCCTTGGGATGTTTTGTGATCTGGCGGGGCATGATTTATTTTGGAGCCGCCTTGGCGCATTCGGCCTTGTTGGGCGTCGCTTTGGCTTTGTTGCTGGGTTGGCCGCCGGATCTGGGCATTGCTTTACTTTGCCTTGCCATGGCTAGCGGTTTTCTGTTGCTGGACCGTGGTCAATTGATCGCGTCGGACACCCTGCTCGGTGTCTTAGCACACGCCTCGCTGGCGCTTGGTCTCTTGGCTCTGGCGTTGGTGGAAGGCCAGAGGGTTGACCTCATGAGTTATCTGTTCGGGGATATTCTAGCGTTGAATGACACTGATTTGTTGGTCATTTTTGGCCTGGTCATCCTAGTCGTGGGCGGCGGCTTTTGGTTTTGGCGCCCCATGTTGGCGTCGACTGTCAACGAAGATTTGGCCCGAGTTGAAGGCGTCGGGCGGGCAGTCCATCGGCTCGACCGCCAGCCCGCTGCGCGCCTACGCCGCCGTCACCGCCGCCTACACCTCCTATGGGGGGCTTCCAGCGTCCCTGCGGACCGACCGCGTGCAGGGTTGGTTAGTGCTGTGGCTGCTCGTGGCTCTGCTGCCCGGGGCCCGGGGTCCCGGGCCCCGGGTTTCTGGGCCCCGGGTTTTTGGTTTTTGGTCTCGGCGGCGCGGCGGCCGACCCCGCCCCCGGGACAGAGGGCCGAATAAACGAGGCCGAGGTCATAGAGGGCCAGTTGCA
>CAXGCE010000003.1:0-19326 GCA_964007795.1 uncultured Alphaproteobacteria bacterium
ATTGCCGTAGCTGTCCTCGCCCCGTACCAGCAGGGAGGTGGTTCGCCCGCCGACTTGTTTGCAATAAGCCGGAATGTAACGGATCGCGTAACCGTGGCGGGGTGCCTGTGTTTGGTTGATCTCCGAACCATGCACCATCAAAACATGATGCAGGGACATCTCACCCGGTTGCAGTAGGATGTCGACTGCGCAGTCTTCGTCCACTTTCACATCCAGAACCTGCCCGCGGCTGAGCAAATTTTCCGTCGCATAGGTGTCGCTATGGCCTTGCTGGCCTTGGATATGGCTTCCCGGAATTACCCGCATGCAGCCGCTTTCCCGTGTGCTGGGTGTAATGGCGATCCAGGCGGTGACGATGACTTCAGGCTCCAGGCCCCAATACGTCAGATCTTGATGCCAGGAAACGAAGGCCCGATCATTAGGCGGTTTGGAAAAGAACGAAGACGACCAGCACAGGATATTCGGACCTAAAATTTTCTCCACGTGATCAAGGATCGCCGGATCGCACACCAAATCGAACAGTTCCGGAAATATAATGTGGGCGTTGGAACCCAATAAATTCCTCGCCTCTGGTCCATATTGCTCATAGATGCCGGCGATTTTACCTGCTAATCCACCGGCCCTTTCCTCACTAATCACCCGAATTGGGCTCAGGAAGCCTTGCGTCTGATAGGCCTCATGTGTCACAGCCGGACTGGCTATACTGTCCAACATCACGTAACTCCCGAGAACACCCTATTGCGTCTACATGATAGGTTCATGGGGTTCGTAACGCAATTCGCCTAAAAAGACTTAGACGATCAACCTGACACTGTCATAAGACAATTTTTGTCGTAAGCTCAGACAAACCAGGATGACGAGGAACTCAGCGACCATGAAATTTGGTTACTTCACACTGTCCGACAACGCCTACCCAGGCAACCCGCGCAGCCCTAATCAGTTCATCAGCGAAATTCGTGCACAGGCCATACTGGCTGACCGCTTGGGTTATCACTCGGCCTGGATTGGCGAGCATCATTTTGACTCTCTTGGCGTGAATTCTCGTCCTGGCACCCTATTAGCCAGCATAATCCCGGAAACCAAACATATCCGCCTTGCTCCTGCTGTCAGCGTTCTGCCGCTGCATCACCCTCTGCACGTAGCGGAGGAATGGGCGACCATCGATCTGATCTCCGGTGGACGTGTGGATTTTGCAAGCGGACGTGGCTATGACCGCCGGGAATTCGCACCCTTTGGCGCCCCATACATGGATTCCGCCGAGATGTTCGAAGAGGGCATCGAAGTTGTCCTCAAGGCCTGGAATTCTCCGGGGCCGTGGTCCCACAAGGGCCAGTTCTACGATATCCCGGAAATGGAAATGACCCCAAAACCGGTGCAATCGCCTATTCCCTTTTATATTGCATCATTCTCCGAGACATCCGCCGATATGGCGGCGCGGCATGGTTTGAATATCATCTACGCACCCTTTGCTGCCGGTATGGTCTACGGCGGCCTGGAACCGGCTGTGGCGAGCTACGTCGAAAAATGCCAGGCCTTGGGCAATAAACCGGGAAGGGCCATGTGCAGCTACTTCATTTATATCGCCGATGACGACGCAGCCGAGAATTATGGTCGAGAACGCCAAATGGCCTATTTCAAGCACTGCGTGCTGCCCGCCTTCCCAGACGATCCAGCCAAGGCACCGCCAACCATGCATTATTTTCTCGATATCATTGAAATCTTACGCAATATGAAAAAAGAGGATCTCGGAGAAAGATCCATACTGATTGGCCCGTCAGAGAAGATTATAGAGAGCCTGAAACGAGTTGAGGCAGCGGGCATCGAGGAAGTCATATTGTACTTCAACGTAGGCAACAAGCCCGATGCAATGGTACGCGAGCAGATGCACCGTTTTTCGGAAGAGATCGCACCAGCATTCCGCTAGACTATTTGAAATATTGAGGAGACCCGCCATGAATGTGATGCCAAATTCTGCTGCCGCTCGGGATATCGCCTATTACATCCACCCGCAAACGAATTTGCGCCGCCATCAGGAGGTAGGCCCCATGGTGGTGAACAAGGGCGATGGAATTTATGTAGAAGATGAGGCAGGAAACCGCTACTTGGAATGCGTGGCCGGATTATGGTGTGCCGCCTTGGGCTTCTCCGCCAATGAACGCATCGCCCGTGTCGCCTATGACCAAATGCGCAAAATGGGCTACTACCACACGTACCGCCACACGGCACATGAAAGCAGCATTGATCTCGCAGAGAAACTGATCCAGTTGGCACCAGTGCCTATGTCCAAGGTACTGTTTCAGTGCTCCGGCTCCGAGGCTAATGATACTGCAATCAAACTTGCCTGGTATTATCAGGCTGCCAAAGGCCGTCCGGATAAGGTCAAGATCATTGGCCGTGATCGGGGTTATCATGGCAGCACCATCGCCGCCGTCAGCGTTTCTGGCAAGCCGGATATGCATGCGGATTTTGCTCTGCCCTTGCCCATGATGCGGCACACCGAATACCCACACTATTACCGACGTCACGAAAATGGTGAAAGCGAGGAAGCATTTGCCACTCGCATGGCGGATGCACTTGAGGCCTTGATATTAGCGGAAGGCCCCGACACAGTTGCGGCCTTTTTCGCAGAGCCGGTTATGGCTGCCGGTGGCGCCATCATCCCACCCGAGACGTACTTCGATAAGGTGCAGACTGTCTTAAAAAAATACGATGTGCTTTTCGTGGCCGACGAAGTGGTTTGTGGATTTGGCCGCACGGGCAATTGGTGGGGCAGCCAAACCTTCAATTTGCAGCCTGACATGATTACCTGCGCCAAGGCGCTTTCAGCGGCTTATCAACCAATCTCCGCCGTCATGGTAAACGAGGATATCCATCAAGCCATGCTTGCACAGAGTGATAAACTAGGCGCTTTTGCCCACGGCTATACTCATGCAGGCCATCCGGTCACGACCGCGGTCGCCTTGGAAGTAATCAAGATATATGAGGAAATCGACGTCGTAACTCGCGCGCGGGAAGTAGGCGGATATATGATCCAACGCTTGCAATCCTTCTCCGGTCATCCGCTGGTTGGCGATGTACGGGGCATTGGCATTCTGGCCGGGATGGAGCTTATGGCCGACAAGGAAAACCGAACTCCCTTTGAACCCGGCATCGCGGGACCTACCATGGACCGAATTGGCCGAAAAAACGGTTTGATCCTGCGGGTTATTGGTGACCGTCTGGCGTTCGCGCCGCCGTTGATCATGACCGAGGAGAATGTCGACGACATGGCGGAACGATTAGGACGCACCCTTGATCAAGCCCATGCGGAGATAACAAAAAGCTAGTAGAAACTATGATCCGCATTGCCTTCGATATCGGCGGAACCTTCACCGACTTCGTACTGCACGATGCCACAAGCGATGTCACCTGCACTCTGAAAATTCCCAGCACACCGGATGATCCTGGCCGGGCGTTGATATCGGGTTTCACAGAATTGCTACAATTGGCGGGTACAAAAGCAGAGGCGCTGGGTAGCGTTCTCCATGCAACAACCATAGCCACTAACGCTATTTTGGAGCGCAAGGGCGCCGCCACGGGCCTAATCACCACAGAAGGTTTCCGCGATGTACTGATCATTGGCAGACAGAAACGCTACGAAACCTATGATCTATATATTGACAAACCGGAACCCTTAATCCCCCGTCAGCATATACTGGAAGTATCCGAACGCCTGGATCAAAGCGGCGAGGTCATTAACGAATTGGACATGGCGTCTGTGGACCGTGCCATCGACACCCTACTGTCAACCGGGCGGGAAACCGTGGCTGTATCTTTGCTGCACGCCTATGCCAATCCGGCCCACGAACGAGCGATCCGTGATCGAATTAAGGCGCGGGCTCCGGAAATATCGGTTTCTCTATCGTCGGATGTGTCACCTAAATTTAGAGAGTACGAGCGCACCAACACGACGGTCGCTAATGCTTATATCACACCCACCGTGGAACGTTACATTAGCCGCCTGCAGTCAGCTTTAGGGCAGCAGGGCTATCAGCAGGAACTGTTCATAATGCAATCGAGCGGCGGACTAGTAACGCCTGCTATGGCTAAGAACTATCCCATCCGTATCATCGAATCCGGACCCGCCGCCGGCGTCCTGATGGCCGGACAGGTGGGTGGTGACGAAGGCTATGATCACGTCATTACGTTTGACATGGGCGGCACGACTGCAAAATTGGGGGCCGTGGATGACCGATCCCCGGCCGTTGCCGCCACCTTTGAAGTCGGGCATGTCCGTTACAAAAAAGGCAGCGGCTTGCCCATCAATGTCCCTGCCGTTGAACTGCTAGAAATCGGCGCGGGCGGAGGCAGCATTGCGCGTAATGAACAGGGCATAATTAGCGTCGGTCCCGACAGCGCCGGCGCCGACCCTGGCCCCGTATGCTATGGTCAGGGTGGCACGGAACCGACGATTACCGACGCAAACCTTGCCCTAGGTTATATTGACCCCGATTGGTTCAACGGCGGCACAATCCAACTCGATAAGGACGCGGCAGCAAACGCAATTTTGACCCAAATTGGCAAGCCATTGGACCTATCACTCGGAGAAGCTGCATGGGGCATCCACTTGATCGCCACGATGAATATGGAGAATGCCCTACGGGTCGTATCGGTGGAACGCGGCCGGGATCCTCGTACCCATGCCATGGTAGCCTTTGGCGGTGCCGGACCGCTGCATGCCGCACGTTTAGCGCGCGCAGTGGGAATCCCAACAGTCATTGTGCCTCGGGGTGCGGGCGTAGGATCCGCCGTAGGCCTACTGCAAGCTGCACCCCGTATTGACGTATCCACCACCAAAGTCATGGATCTGCATGAGGAGACAGGTGAACAAATCGCGGAAATATATTCTGGCCTGGAGGAACGCGCGCAGAATGATCTGGCATCACTCGGTGATGGTTTATCGGTACGATGGAGCCGGCAAGGTTATATGCGATACGTGGGGCAAGGTTTCGAGATCCGGGTCGACCTGCCTTCCGGACCAATTGACGAAACCTATGCTGCACGGACGATTGAAGCCTTCGATACGGCATATTTGAAGGCGCACAAATTCCTTGATCGCGACGCCCGAATAGAGGCCGTGGATTGGAATTTGGCGGCCACCTTGCCGCAATACCAACAAACGATCAAAATCAGCCCCACGAAGGGGGACAGAAGGCCTCCTGGAAAAAGGCAAGCATGGTTTCCTGAGGCAGGTGGATTTATCGAAACCACGGTAATGGACCGGGCTATATTGATGCCTGAGGATATCGTCGCCGGACCAGCCATCGTTGAAGATGTTGATTGCACGACGATTGTTCTGCCAGGCGATCAAGCGCAGCTAAGCCAAGATGGCCACCTGATCATCACGATCAATTTGGAGACAACCCCATGACGGAAAAGCCAATCGATCCCATCACACTGACCGTAATCTGGAACACGCTGCTTTCGATCGCCGAAGAATTGGGCACCACGCTGCGTAATACTGCGTTTTCAGAAGGAGTGCGCGAAGGGGACGATTTTTCGACGGCGTTGTTCGACCGCAATGGCCGAATGATAGCACAGGGGAATTTCTCGCCGGGTCATCTTGGCTCCATGCCCGCTTGTACCAAGCACGCCATTGACTATTTTCCCGGTGAAACGTTGAGGCCCGGAGATTCAATCCTGCTCAACGACAGTTTCATGTGTTCTGGGCATTTTCCGGACTGTTTCCAGGTCATGCCAATTTTTTTGGAATCCGAATTGGTAGGCTTCGTCGCCTGCTCGGCACACCAGGTGGATATGGGTGGCGCAGCACCAGGGTCTCAAAAGGTCCATGGCGTGACTGAATCATTTCAAGAAGGTTTACGAATTTTGCCCGTCAAATTTGTAAGGGAAGGACAGATCGACGAAGACATCCTGCGGCTGGTATTAGGGAACGTGCGCATGCCCGAAAAAGTACGCGGCGACCTGTTGGCGCAGCATACTGCCAATATGAGTGCGGCGAGCCGCATGCGCCAGTTATTCCAAGACCACGGGATCGCCACTATCGAGAACGCCTTCGAATTGATCCTTGACCGATCCGAACGGGCCATGCGGGAGGCCTTGGAGGCGGTACCCGCAGGCACCTACAGTTTCGAGGATTATTTGGATGATTATGGTCCAGGTACTGAACCGATCAAGATGGCCGTCGATATCACTTTCGACGGCGAAGGGTCAGTGGAGCTGGACTTTTCCCGTTCTTCGGACACGGTACCGGCTGCAATCAACTCATACATCAACTATACCCGCGCCTATGCCTTGTTCGCTATCAAGGTATTTTGCGACGCGCTACAACCTCAGACCGAGGGCGCCATGCGGCCCATAAAAATTACCGCTCGGGAAGGTTCTTTTTTCAATCCGTCGTTCCCGGCACCATCGGGCGGCCGGGCTATTTTACAAGTTCGTATATTCGATGCCATCAATGGCGCAATTGCAAAGGCCTTGCCTCACCGTGCTATGGGTGCTTTTTCCCATTGGTCCAATCCAAATTTTGGTGGCTTACACGACGAAACTGGCCTTCCATTCGTCATGTACGATCTGTCCCTAGCTGGATATGGCGGCCGCCAGGGAAAGGACGGCGTGGAAGCATTGAGCCCAGTTATGAACTGTTCCAATATCCCGGTTGAAGTTCACGAAACACACAATCCTATTCGGGTGCGCCGATTAGAATTCATTCAAGATTCAGGCGGGCCCGGCAAATGGCGTGGTGGTTGCGGCCTCCGCAAGGATATAGAAATGTTAAATTCTACCGCCGTGCTATCACACCTGGGCGATCGGCACCGCTTCCCATCCTACGGCCTGTTTGGCGGCAAGCCCGGCACCTTAGCGGAAACCTTCTTAAATCCCGACGGTAATGCCGAACCTTTGCACTCCAAGGGCATGTATGACTTAAAAAAAGGTGACGTGGTGAGTTTCCGTCTGTCCGGCGCGGGAGGATACGGCCCAGTCGCCGAGCGAGACACCAACGCAATTGCTCAGGATTTAGCTGAAGGATACATCAGCGAGGAAGGCGCGCACAGGGATTATGGCTGGCAAGGTTCATCTGACTAAGGAGACCTGGCGTGTCTTGTTGGTACGAACTGATGGGCCGGCGTTAATTCGCTTAGCCATTCATGTCGGGATCGTATTATTCCTGGCCGTATTGATTTCTCTACAGCCTCCTTATTGGCCGGCGCTGATTATACTGCAGGGTGTAGTGCTGATCTTCCTATTTGCCCCACTGCATGAATGTATCCATGACACGGCATTCAAGAGTACCTGGTGCAACCGCCTTGTCGCAATTGTCTGCGGGTGGCTTTTGTTACTGCCGCCAGCTTGGTTCCGTTACTACCATTTAAATCACCACCGCTTCACCAACGATCCCTCACGCGATCCGGAACTGACTACCCTTAAGCCGCTAAATCGCCGAGACCATTTGATCTACATGACCGGTCTAACAACGTGGTGGCGGCAGTTATTGGTTCTGTTACGTAATGCATTTGGCCGGAACAGGGACGAATTTATTCCGCGCAAGGCACACCGCCGCATCACAGTGGAAGCGGCCTTGTTCATCGCTGCTTACGGCATTGCCTATCAAATATTCGGCGACGCGGTTTATTTGATGTGGGTTGTACCGGCCCTGATCGGCCAGCCGTTTCTGCGGGCCTTCTTGTTGGCGGAGCATCTGAACTGTCCTGACGCGCGCGATATGACGGTAAACAGCCGCACGACAGTGACGAACTTGTTAGTTAGATGGTTGACGTGGAATATGTCGTTTCATGCCGAACACCATTACCAGCCCGCTGTGCCATTCCACAAACTGCCGCTGTTTCATCAGTATCTTCGACCACAATTGCAGGTTATCCATGAAGGCTATTTTGACCTGAACCGGGACCATTGGTCGCGTTTGACCTAGCGGAATCAAATCTCCTGGGCCTTGACTTTCTGGCGCAATTCGTCCCGGAGTTGCGGTTCAAGCTTCTTGTCCAAGTCATTATTGCAGAAGTCCAGCGTGGTATGGCGTCACGTAATTATGTAACGGGTTGCCATGACATCATCAAAACCCGCTGACCTTTGTCTCGTATTTCCACCGTACCGGAATTGCACAGTTGAAAGTTGATCAATCAAACCGCCCTCACGGCAATATTGAAGGCCTCTAGGGTCTTTTCGACATCCGCATCATCGTGAGCGATGGAAACATAAAACTTGCTGTCACCCTTCAGGATCCCGTGCTCATGTAGGGCTGCATTAAACCGGGCCGCCTTGTCGGCTTCGTTACCTTGCATCCCGCGATAATCTTTCAACTCGCCAGAAGTGAAAAACACGTCAAAAAGAGGTGGTTCGCCTATCACCTGTGCCTCGACACCCGCGTCTTCTAACAAACTCTCCAAACCTTGCATCAACCTTTTGCCAGTGGTGAACAGGTTGTCATAAATTCCCGGCTCTTTGAGGACATTAAGGGTTGCCAAACCCGCCACTGCCGCCACGGGATTACCGCTCAAGGTGCCAATTTGTGGCATGAATTCGCCATCGGCGACCGCATTCTTGTCGAAGTGCACCATGAACTCTTCCTTTGCGGCAATAGCCGCCATGGGAAACCCGCCGCCAATTAATTTTCCAAGGGCGCAAATATCAGGCGTGACACCGTAATAAGCCTGGGCACCGCCATAGGCGAAGCGGAAACCAGTGACCACCTCATCAAAGATTAGGGGAATGCTATATTCACTAGCCAGGTCGCGTAGCGTTTCCAGGAAGCCCGGGGCTGGCGGTAGCAAGCGTTGAAACGGCTCCACTATGATCCCGCCCAGATCATCTTGATGTTCCTTTATCAAGCTGGCGGCCATTTCGGCGTCGTTGAACGGCGCGATAAGAACTTCGTCTCGGATGCGTTGTGGGATACCCGCACTATCCGGCGTTGCCTGGGGAAAATTGCCTGGACGTTTGGGTGCCATTGACATCAAGGCATAATCACTCATGCCGTGAAAGCCACCTTCGAACTTCAAAATGCAGTCCCGCTTACGGTGCGCGCGGGCTAGACGCATTGCGTAGAAGTTGGCCTCAGAACCAGTGGAGACAAATCGAACCTTTTCGGCGCAAGCGACCGCGCTGATGATTTCCGCAGCCAGACGAATGCCATACTCGTTGTTGGCAAAGAACGTAGTGCCTCGCGTTACCTGTTCTTGGATTGCTGCCAGGACATCGGGATGACCATGACCGATAAGCATCGGACCAGCACCTAAGAGATAGTCCACATATTCGTTACCGCTAACGTCCCAGACCCGGCCCCCCTTGCCTTCCCGGATAACTACATTGGAAGTGAGATTGCCGAAACCGCCCGCAGGGAGCACTTGGTTGGCTAAAGCTACCAGGGCCTGTTCCTCGTCACTATGAGTCAGATTGCTCATGTCACGCCTCTTGGCTTAGGAAATCGTGTTGCGGGGAACGTCGCGGAATGGTCGGTCAGTGTCGTTTCGCGGCTCCTTGGGCATGCCCAGGACGCGCTCTGATATGATATTCCGCTGAATTTCATCCGTACCACCGGCGATGGAAATAGCCGGCGTAGACACCAGAATTTCGGCAATGACGCCATCCATAGGGCTGTCCTCGCCGGTCAACATGGCGTCCGCACCTGTAATCATGGTGTGCACCTGATTAGCCAGGCGCGCCACATGGCTAGCAGCCAATTTACCAATACTGCCCTCGGGCCCTTGATTGCGGCCCTGGACCTGGGCCTCGCGGGCACGCCGTGCGGTCCACTCCGCGGATTTGGATAGAATCAACAACTTGGCGATTTCCTGACGTACGGCCGGGTCATCATAAGCGCCCGTTTCCTTAGCCCGCCGGATCACCAAATCCACCCTACCGGTCCTCTGCGGATACCAGGTATAGGGCGCCATGGCAGTGGCTAATTCCTCACGCTCCTCAGCATACGCCCGTTCTGGCCGATCCGTTCCCGTGGACCAGCGACGCAGGCCATCTGCGCTCCGCCGTTCATGCATAAGGGTCGTAGTAGCAACCTTCCAGCCGTCGCCCAAGCCCTCAACCATGTGATCGGGTTCCACCACCGCATCTGTAAAAAAGACCTGGTTGAAAGAGGCGTGGTTATTCATTTGCCGCAGGGGCTGCACGTCCACGGCATCCTGGGTCATATCAATCAGGAAATAGGTCAACCCCTTATGCTTGGGCACGTCCCAATCCGTGCGCGCCAACAACAATCCCCATTCGGCATGATGGGCAGATGTGGTCCAAACTTTTTGACCATTGATGATCCACTTATCCTCCTTGAGGTCCGCCCGCGTCGTGGCTCCAGCCAGATCGGAACCGCTGCCCGGTTCGCTGAACAACTGGCACCAGGTATCCTCACCGGTCAGAATGCGGCGCAAGAATTTTTCCTTATGCATCCGCGTACCGTGATCCAGCAAGGTGGCCGCCGCCAGCATGCGGATGCCGGCTCTGGCGACGCCAATCGCGCCCACAGTTCCGAACTCCTCCTCCACGGCACGGGCGAGCTCGCTGGATAAACCCCTGCCATGCCATTCTTTTGGCCAACTGGGCATACCCCAGCCGAAATCGGCCAGTTTGTTGCGCCATTCCACGAGGCCTATGTTAGGGTTCCAGTTAATTTCCAGCCAGGCCCTCGCTTCGGCGCGGATGGATTGTTCTGTCTGCTCACTCATACCATCAACCTCAATCCTGCCAGCACTGCAACATCCGCTCCCGGTGAAAATTGGCGTCGCCAAGGAACACCTGTGAACTTTTTGCACGTTTGAACCACAGATGGGTATCATTGTCCCAAGTAAAGCCAATACCTCCGTGGATCTGGATAGTATGAATGGCGGTTTGTAAATAAGCCTCTGATGCCCCCGCCTTGGCTAGAGACGCCACCGCCGGCAACTCATCGGGTTCCTCATCTGCCGCCGCCGCTGCATAGTAGGCGGCTGATTTCGCCAATTCCACGTCTATCAGCATATCAGCCTGCTTATGCTTCATTGTCTGGAACGAAGAGATGGCGCGGCCGAATTGCATCCGCATCTGCGCATAATCGAGCGCCTGTTCCCGCAACGCTTCGGCACCACCGACCATTTCATTTGCCAAACAGGCAACCGCCAGGTTCAAGGTCTTAGCAAAAGTTGTTGCCGCAGCACCTTGTTCGCCCAGCAAGGTCGCCTTGACACCTTTAAATTCCAGTCGCGCTAATTTTCTGGTGCCATCCATGGATTTCAGTAATCGCCGTTGCAAACCGGCCGTATCAGAAGAAGTAAGAAATAGGGATAATCCATCGTTGCCGCTGGTGCCGGGGTCACGAGCCATTACCAGGATTTGTTGAGCAGTGTGGCCATCCAGGACGAAACTCTTAACACCATTCAGTTCAAAAGTGTCACCAACTGCCGTCGCTTCTGTTTCCATTGCACCTGGTTCCCAACGGCCGTTTTCCTCAGTGAAGGCCAGGGCAGCTCGGATCTCCCCAGCAGCTATAGGCGGTAATAGCGCCCGTTTTTGGTCTTCATTTGCGCCATATATGATTGCCGTTGCAGCCAAAACGATAGACGAAAAATACGGCGCGCATAGGAGGGCGCGACCCATTTCTTCCAATGCAATCGCCAATTCTACAGCGCCGAAACCCTGACCGCCGTAATCCTCGGGGATATGTAGTGCCGTGAGGCCTAGTTCCTGACTTAAGGCACGCCAGACCTCTGGGTCGTATCCATCATCGGTTTCCATCAGGCGGCGCACCTCCGCCGTAGGTGATTTCTCGGTCAAAAATCGACGTAGGACAGAGCGAAATTCCACATGCTCGTCGGTAAAACTGAAACTCATTATTCGGCCTCCCCGCACCTAGCTTAGACTGCTATGCTTCCGCAAACAAATCTGGAGATATCCGTGGCCGAACTAACCTTTATGACCGTTCACGAACTGTCCGCTGCAATTGATCAGGGCCAAATTTCATCGGCGGATGTTGTTGAGAGGTGCCTGTCACAAATCACCGCCCAAGAAGAACGGTTGCAAGCTTTTGTTACTGTTTACTCTGACGAGGCTCGTTTGGCCGCCCAGGCGGCGGATCTGGCCATTGCCGCCGGTAACCGCCTGGGGCCCTTGCACGGTATCCCCATCGCCCTAAAAGATATTATCGATATAGAAGGACGCGTGACCACTGGTGGATCCATGGTTTGGCGCGACCGTATCTCACCAACAACCGCCACCATCGCCCAGCGCCTGAACCGGGCCGGCATGATTGTTATTGGAAAGACCCATTCTGTAGAGTTCGCCATGGGCGGCTGGGGCACCAATACACATATGGGCACGCCCTGGAACCCGTGGGATCTGGAGACTCACCGCACGCCGGGCGGCTCATCTTCCGGCTCGGGCGTGGCCGTAGCGGCAGGCATGGTCCCGGCGGCGATAGGCACGGATACTGGCGGCTCCGTTCGACTGCCCGCGTCATACTGCGGCCTGACTGGATTGAAAACCACCGTAGGCCGAGTCAGCTTGCACGGTATCCTGCCGCTCAGCGTCACGCTGGATACACCCGGTCCCATGACCCGATGCGTCGAGGACGCAGCCATGATTTTTGAAGCTATCCAAGGCCCCGATCCACTTTGGCCGCCGACCCAGGCGCATCAGCCGGTTTCATCGTTCGAAAATCTTCGGAATGGTATTAAGGGTTTGCGGATCGCTGTCTTGGCGGGACCGGAGTTGGAGGGCGTCGATGAAGGAACCTTGACCGCCTTCACGGATGCGCAAAATGTGTTAATTGAATTGGGAGCGGCACTACACGATTTTCTGATGCCACGGCCTTTTGCCGCATTTGCCGATATTGCGGGGCGGATCATTGGGGCAGAAGGGTACCGGCACGTAGGCGAGCTGGTAGACGGCCCCAATCTTCCCATCGATCCAAACGTCCGGCCCCGAATCCAGTTGGGCCGCGACATAAGGGCCCATGAATATCTCGACGCCCTAGCGGAAAAGGAGACAGCCAAGGCCGAGTTCGATGCTGCCCTTGGTGATTTCGACGCACTGATCTTGCCGACCACGGAAACCACAGCCATTCCTTTGACAGAAGTCGACGAAGCTGGCACACCCGCCCGCTTTACCCGCGCTGGCAATTGTTTGGACCTTTGTGCCCTTTCGCTTCAAAACGGTTTTTCGTCCAATGGCCTGCCTACATCTTTGCAAATCATGTGCCGCGGACTTGACGAAGCGATGGCCCTGAGAATTGGCTGGGCCTTTGAGCAGGCCACCAATTGGCACCGGCAAAATCCGAAATTTGGATAAATAATTTCAACGCTCGATGCTACGATTGATATGCTGGGCCAGCGCACACCCAGCATAAAATTGCTATCCAAGACCGCGCGGATTGCTAGTAAATGGTTTCAGCCAAAATAATAATGATCAAATTAGCGTTGGTTTTATTCATTCATATCACCTTTTACCCTTAATAATGATACATTGCGGCAGCGCCCGTTTAAGCAGAGAATGCCGCCTTCCAAGGATAACCATACGTTGCGATGCCACTGCGCCTGCAATTTATCTTCGTTGCCCTCCTCGCCAGCATTTTCGCGGCCGGTTGGTGGTCCTACGATAGCTGGGGCGGGGACGGCGCTACGGTAAAAAAGACCAAAAGTGCCGGTGTAACCCTAGTTCTAGTCGAGAAGGTTATACTGGCGGACGACCGCTTTACTATTCGCACCATCGGCTCGGGAAAGGCAGTACGGTCAACGGCCCTACATCCGGCTGTTTCGGGCGAGGTCAAGGCCATCCGGTTCAAGGCCGAACAACGGGTCCGTCAGGGTCAGGCTCTGATCCTTCTGGACGACAAGCATCAGCGCCTGAAATTAAAATTGGCGGAAATCGAGGTGGCAGATGCGGAACGGCAGTTAGTCCGCATGAAAAAGCTTGCGCCATCAGGACATGCTGCACAATCGCGCCTGGACAAGGCACAAACATTGATGAATACCGCGCACATCCGTCTTGAACAAGCTCGTGCGGAACTGCGGGATCGTACTATTTTTGCCCCTTTTGCGGGCATCGTCGGCATGACAGATTTGTCTATTGGAGACCGGGTGTCCGAGGAAACCATGGCAGTAACCCTGGATGACCGGTCGGAAATGGTCATCGAATTTGATATCCCAGAAATCCATACCAACCGGATTACCGTCGGCGATTCAATAACAGTCAAACCTTGGTCGGGTACGGAACAGTGGCTGTCGGGGAAAATTTTAGCAATGGGCAGCCGGATCGATATGGAGACACGTACCTTGCCGGTTCAAGGGAAGATCGCAAACCAAAATGACTTCCTACGGCCAGGCGCGTCCTTTGAAGTCCAGATGGATTTCATTGGAAAAGCCTATCCCATCGTTCGCGAGGTTGCCGTCCTATGGAGCCGAGATGGAGCCTATTTGTGGCGGGTCCGGGATGGCAAGGCGGACAAGGTTTTTGTCAAGATGGTGCGTCGTGACCAGGGTCGAATTTTGGTCGACGGGCCCTTAAGGGTCGGCGACCTCGTAGTGGTGGAAGGGGTACAGGGCTTACGCCTGGGTCAAAATGTCAAGACCGCGCCATTTGACCCCAAAGCACGTATCGGCAACTCGTGACCACGCGCTTGGGCGACTTGCCTTCACTGGCCGTGCGCCGACCGACACTGATCGTGGTCCTTAATCTACTGATTATAGTCGCCGGGTTGAGCGCATTGCTAGGCGTCGAGGTTCGGGAATTGCCCGACGTCGACCGGCCGTGGGTTAGCGTTCGCGCCTTCTTTGAGGGAGCTTCACCCGAAACCATGGATGCGGAAGTAACGTCCGTTATCGAGGCCGCCGTCGCCCGCGTCGCCGGGGTGCGGGAAATCAGCTCTGCCAGCGAAGAAGACAATTCTCGTATCTGGGCCCAGTTCGCACCAAATGTAAATATCGACGTTGCCGCCAATGACGTCCGCGAAGCCGTCGCCGGCGTGGAACGCCGGTTGCCGAAAGGGGTCGATGATATTGTCGTTGTCAAGGCGGATACCAACGCTCGGCCGATCATCCGTCTAGCTTTGCGCTCCAGCCATCTGAGCCAGGAGGCCTTGACCTACCTTGCAGAGGAAGATGTAAAACCAGAATTGACTGCCATCCCAGGCGTCGCCATGGTCAATCTGTTTGGAGAAAGGAGGCGGGTTCTGCGGGTCATTGTCGACCCAATGCGTTTGGCTAGTTACCACTTGTCCATTGACGATATTTCACGGGTATTGCGTAGCACCGATATGGATGTGCCGGCAGGCAGCTTCAAATCTGAAGATCAATTGCTGCTGGTGCGGGCCGATGCCTCACTTTGGCAACCAAAGGATGTAGAGCGCCTGGCCATCAACGACCATGTCCGATTAGGCGACGTGGCGCAGGCATCCTATGGCCCAAAGGAAGCGCTAAGCCATACCCTGCTGAATGGAAGCAAGGTTATTGGCTTGACCCTGGTGCGTAAGGCCAAGTCGAATACCATCGCCATCTCCGACGCAGTAAACCGCACCATTGAGCAATTAAATCGTCGTTTGAAGGGGGCGGAAGTCATCAAGATTTCGGATGACGCCCGGTTCATCCGGGGCTCTATTCGCGAGGTACTGCAAAGCTTAGGTATAGCTACATTGATTGTGATAGCTGTGATTTATGTTTTCATGAGAGCCCTGCGGCCCACGCTTATACTTGCAGCGACCATTCCCATTGCCCTTGCCGGAACCCTTGCTGCCATCTGGCTGTTGGGATTTTCCATCAACATTCTGACACTACTGGCTCTCGTCTTGGCAACAGGGATGATCGTTGATGACGCCATTGTGGTAGTAGAAAATATCCAGCGACAGCGGCATCTGGGGAAACCACCGCTTGCGGCCTCCGTACTGGGCACGCGTCAGGTTTTTTTTGCCGTATTGGCGACTACGGCAACTTTAGTTTCTGTCTTCCTACCCATCGCCTTTCTGCCCAGCGTCGCCGGACGCTTGTTCAGCGAATTTGGCTTTGTCCTCGCCATTGCCGTAGGCATTTCCTCTTTTGTCGCCTTGACCCTGTGTCCCATGCTGGCCTCGCGTTTGCCCGCAAGTTGGGGGGCGCCCGGTTCAGACAGTCCAAACCTATTGACCCGCCTAGGCAATAGTATTGTTAAGGTTTACGAAAGGTTACTCGACTTCACCTTGGGTGCACCGGTACTGATCCTTGGCCTGGCAATCTTTTCAGCCTTGGGCGCGGTGATCATTTTTCCTACCGTGGACAGGGAACTATTACCCAAGGAAGATCGAGGCGCGATCATCATTTACATGCAAGGACCTGATGGCGTCGGCCTGGACTATATGGACCGGCAATCGGCAAAGGCGGAAGCCCTGCTCCAGCCCCTAGTGGAAAGAGGCGAAGTGAGCAACATCTTTGCCATTGTGGGAAGGTGGGATTTAAACCGGGTCTACCTGCTAGCACCATTGACACACTGGTCAGAACGCAGCCGCACCCAAAAAGAAATCGCCAAAAGCCTACGCGGCCCCTTGAAAGCTATTCCCGGTGCTACGGCACGGGTAAGTACACCCAACAGCCTGAACCTCCGCCGCTCCGGCGGGCGGTTAGAGTTCACACTGACTGGAGGGAACTACTCAGCTATCGCGTCGGCGGCTGATGCATTTCTGGCAGCCATACACAATCGTTTGCCCAATTTGGATGATCCGGAGATCGAGTATCAGCAAACTCAGCCACAACTGTCGATTAAGGTGGATCGACAACGTGCAGAAGATCTTGGTATCGCCGTGGAAGGCATTACCGCCACCTTGCGCGCTATGGTCGACGGACTGGAAGTGGCGGAGTTGAACGTAAATGACCGCACCATTCCCGTGCGCATAGAATCTGCCGCCGGCGCCATTAATGACCCCAGCGATCTGCAAAACCTGTTTGTGCGCGCATCAACAGGCAAGTTGGTGCCGCTATCTGCCTTCATCACGCTGGACGAGGTCGGCGTGGCGGCGGAACTGGACCGCGCCGGCCAGAAACGCGCCATAGAAATTGATGCTCCCCTGGCGCCGGATTATAGCCTGCAGCAAGCCATGGCGGATGTGGAAGCCCTAGCAGATGAAATTTTGCCTCCAGGCATCGGGCTACATTTTATCCGTGAGGCCGCCACATTAAAGGAAACCTCCCACGATGTGGAAATCACCTTTGCCGTGGCAATCCTGATTGTCTTTCTGGTCCTGGCGGCCCAGTTCGAAAGCGTGTTCAGCGCTGTCGTCATTGTACTTACCGTTCCGTTTGGGTTGGCAGCAGCGGTGTTCGCCCTAAAAATTACGGATACCAGTTTGAATATTTATAGTCAGATAGGCCTCGTCATGTTGGTGGGATTGATGGCCAAAAACGGCATCCTGGTAGTGGAATTCGCAGATCAGCTACGAGACCGAGGCCAGTCAGTCAAAGATGCGGTGCGGGAGGCGGCTATCACCCGACTGCGTCCCGTAATGATGACAATGTTGTCGACGGTTCTAGGAGCACTGCCATTGATACTAGGTAGTGGTCCCGGTGTAGAAGCTCGCGCGGCCATTGGTTGGGTGGTGTTCGGCGGCCTTGGACTTGCCACAATTTTCACTCTGGTCCTGATCCCTGTTCTCTACTTCCTACTTGCTCGCTTCCGCGCACCCCGCATTCAGGCAGGGCAGCGATTAACCGAGCAGTTGCGGCAAAGCGAAAATATGGAAGATGTGGAATACCTATCCCCGTCCTGAATTAGCCGCTTACGGCTTCTTAAGCTAATCAATCATGCCGTTGGAACTAAATTGCACGTTAACAAAGTACACAATACCAAATTCAATTGCGGCAACCGGAATTTGGTTAATAGTTCCTGGGTAACGGTTTGTAGATAAACTCCTCGCCCAGTGCGGCAATATCGGCGGCACCCATCTGTGCCATGACCAGATCGACTTCATTGTTCAGAATGCCGATGGCCTTAGCGGCACCTGGTTTGCCGCCGGCTGTCAGTCCATATAACGTAGCGCGCCCGGTGAATACGAACTTGGCTCCTAGGCAGAGGGCGGTGACGATATCTGAACCGCGTTGGACACCGCTGTCCAGCATCACAGTCAAGCGATCACCAACGGCGGCAACGATTCCGGGCAACACCTCCAGGGAGGCAGGAGATCGATCCAATTGACGAGCGCCGTGGTTCGAAACCACGATGCCGTCCACGCCCACTTCGGCGGCCTTTACTGCATCGTCCACATGCATGATGCCCTTAATGACCAAGTTCCGGGGCCAAAGATCGCGATAGCGCGCGATGTTGTCCCAGGTCAGTGGCGCGGTTACCTGGGCGGTGACTAGATTTGCTACATCGTCTGCAGTGGCACCGTCCTTAGCGTAGGGCAGCCAATTCTTGATCATGGGCATACCCTGACGAAGATAGCCCATCATCCAACTTGGATGGCTTAGCGCATCCAACCTGGTCTCCAAGGACATTTTTAATGGCCGCGTAAAGCCATTTCGGGTGTTGCGCTCACGATTGGAATGCACCGGCACGTCCACAGTCACCACAAGAGTAGACAGACCCACAGCCTCAGCCCGCCGGATCATATCCTCCGAAACGTTATTGTCTCGCGCGGCGTAAAGTTGAAACCAGCCATGTTCGGGAGCGGTTTCACCCAGTTCTTCGACGGTGCAATTGGCAGAACCTGACATAACGAACGGGATGTTGGCATTTCTCGCCGCCGCCGCCAGCATCAGGTCACCGCCTGGCCGAAACAAGCCGATTAGGCCCGTAGGCGAAACACCGAAAGGACCGTCGTAGGTGCGGCCAAACAGTTCCGTCTTTTTGTCGACGCCGTCAATGTTACGCATATAACGCGGCACTAGGGGAGTGTCGCGAAAGGCTTGCTGGTTACGGTCCAAACCGACTTCATCTTCGACACCACCTTCGATGAAATCGAAGGCTATCTTCGGCAGACGGTGTTTCGCAAGCTTGCGCAGATCTTCGTAGTTGATGGCGTCATCGATACCCATGTTGTGCCCGTCCCCTCCCTCAATTTTCTGAAAGCATATTGTCTCCATCAGCACCCTAGGCCAAGTGGTGCTTCACAGTGGAGCCACTATAAGCGAAAATAGATCCTTAAAGTGGAAGGATTAGACATGACACTGACATTGGGCACGGGCGAATACCAATACCGCGTGAACGAAACCTGGGCAAATTTGCCCGACGGCTGGGAATTTCGCGACGTGGCCGGCGTAGCGGTCGATGACAAAGACAATGTCTACGTCTTCAATCGGGGCGAGCACCCGATGATGATTTTTGATCAAGGGGGTAACTTCCTACGATCCTGGGGCGAGGGCCTATTCG
>CAXGCE010000004.1:0-18854 GCA_964007795.1 uncultured Alphaproteobacteria bacterium
CCGGCAAAAACTTTGATGGCTGGTTTCCTACAGGTCCTGACGCTGATGGTTGGGGTCGGGGTTGGCAGGTTGTTAGGCAGGCGGCCTCGGAGGCGGGACGAGACCCCGATGACCTGACTGGAGCGCTATACCTAACCATGGCAATTGGCGATAACGCCGCCGAGGCCCAAAAACAGATTGATGGTTACCTGGAAGAATATTACGGCATACACGCTGCCATGCTAGCCAAGACTATGGCGTGTTACGCCGGTCCGGCTGAGGGCGCAGCACAATGGTTGCAAGGCTACGCGGATGCCGGCGCCTCCCACTTAGTTTTACGCTTTGCCGGTGACAACGAGAAACACATGGACGATATTGCCGGCATACGTGAAACCTTGGGCTGGGGTAACCAATAATGCAGAAGAGCGCATTAGGGTAGTCCTGCGCGGAAATGTAAGGATCGGGCTTATCAAATTGGGCCAGAAATCGCCGGGGGCCACTTTTGCGCCCAAGAATATGCCTGCTCCACCATGGCAGCTAGCCGTATTATTTCGGCATCCGCCATCATGGGGCCAACAATTTGCATACCGGCCGGCAGGCCGTCGGCCATGATGCCACAGGGTACCGTGATCGCGGGATGGCCGGTCATATTGAAGGGATGGGTATAGGGATACCAGGTTTGCCGGATGCCCCCAGCGGTCTGATTGCCGATTGTGATGGGCTGGTAGAAATCGTGATCAGCCGCAATGGCAGTGCGGCTAAGAGTGGGCATCATCAAGAAATCGACTCGGTCAAACCAGGATTGAATACGCCGATACAAACTGGTGCGGAAGGTAATTGCGCGCTGAAGTTCTACCGCTGAATAAGTCTTACCCTCCTCGATACCGCGCAGCAGTGTCGGCGTCATGCGATTGGCAAATTCCGCTAATTTATCTTCGAACCGCGCCACCCACAGGGACTGAGTAATGACTAGCCAGTAGGGTTCGGTGTTTTCAAAGGGTTCATTCATCTCAACAATTTCGGCGCCACGGTCCACCAGGGCATTCCGGCGCTTTATGCAAGCACTCATGATCTCTGCATCGACAAGTTCATTCCCCATGTAAGGTAACCAGCCAATCTTGACGCCCGACAGATCTCCTGCACCCTCGGCGGCGGCACAAAAGTCATCCCTGGGTAGACCATGGGAATGTGGATCGTTGGGATGCGGGCCCGCCATCACCGACAACATCAAGGCCGTATCCGCCACCGTTCTCGCCATGGGCCCGTTGTTGGAGAAGTTCCCAAAGCCATCGGGCGCCGTGTCATGCGGCACCAGCCCCATGGTGCCCTTCATTCCAACCACGCCGCAACAAGCCGCAGGGATACGAATGGATCCACCTGCATCCGTGCCGATGGACAGAGGTGCCATACCCGAGGCCAGTGCTGCCGCCGACCCGCCCGAAGATCCGCCCGAGGTACGGCTCAGATCCCAGGGGTTGAGTGTGCGGCCAAACAGAGGCGATTCATTCATAGGCTTGTGGCCAAATTCCGGGGTTGAAACCTTGCCTACCAAAACCGCGCCCGCCGCCTTCATACGTGCCACGACAATAGCATCCTTGGCCGGCACATTGTGCTCCATAACAGCCGAAGCATAAGTGGTACGTACGCCTTCCGTATCGACCAAATCCTTCACCGTGTAGGGCACACCCAACAGGGGCGGCACCGCATCCCCTTTTGCCAACAAAGCCTCAGCTGCGGCCGCTTCTTGCCTTGCCCGGTCTTCACTGACGGTAATGAAGGCATTCAAGCCTGGATTTGTTTTGTCGATATGGGCCAAGGTGGCTTCCAGCGCTTCGGTGGGGGAAATCACTCCCGCTCTGATTTCAGCAGCCAGATCAATTGCTGACAGTTTGTTGATGTTGTCAGTTGTCATTTTGCTTTCCCGTTCATTGGGAAATTCATAATGCAACATGCTGGATTTATCGCCATTGTGTGCCCGCAGTTCATTTGTGGGCTAAGCAGATGTCATAACGGGTAGCGGCGATCTCAACACATAGGTCTATATCGTCAGCCAAGATGTATCGTTCCGCTGCCAATGCCTGCGCAACGGCAAGAACTTTACGGAGATAGTCGTTTCGGTCGTCATAGCGCTCCGCCAAGGACAGACGGGGGTCGCCCGAGGCCTCGCGGACTTGTTTGTCCACGGCAAAGGGCACCGTGGATCCGATATACTCCAATAACTGACCTGCGCCACCCGTATTCACATGTCGAGGATTGAAACCGGTATGTGTCGCCACTGGCACTGCGATATCGGGCATAGCAACACCCCCGATCTCATTACCGTCGTCATCCAGAGCTGAAACCCAACAAGGATACGGCTCTGCCGCCAGAACGGGGGGCATTTTACCTATCCCCTTATGCGCGTCTGGGCCTAGATCCATGGGATAAACGGCGGTCATGGCGGAGCCACCCGGTAAGGCCAGTCCAGGTATTTCCTGAAGCGCTTCGAGAGCATCTTCACGTCTTATGCGGTCTTTGCCCGTCGGATATCGGCTGTCGGGAGGGCTTATATCCTCCCTCACCCAGGCCAATAAATTAAGCAGCGCCGCACGGTAAAGTGGCCGATAGTCGATCACATTCATATGATTCTGGCCTTGACTGCCAAACAGAGTGCGGTCCGACCATTTCGCGACACCCACACCATGCTGTGTGCCCGAAAAGAAATAGCGCCGCACGACGTCCGGCAATACCGCGTCTTTTCCACTGCCAATATCACTGTGGCTCAACCCAGCATCACCACGCCAGTATTCAGAACTTGTGTCGGTATAAAAAATCTTCGGCAGTCCGCCCTTATTTATCTGACGGTCCAATAAACCAGCAGTGGTTCCTGAGACTGGGTCTTTTTGTGAGAGATCCGAAAATGGAAATAGGTGGCCGAAGGATGGTGTGGGCTGAACGGAAGGCTGTCCATAGCGATGGTTGAATTCTCCTCGCCGCCCGCCGGCAATATGGGCAAGGATACCGTCAATAGCAGTCCGACCTGCTTCATCCAGATTCAATCCGAGATACAAATAGGTCCGGAGAAATCGACCGCACTGTGACTGTCCCTCGCTGACAACGTGATCGATGGACCCAGCTGTTGGCGTGTTAATCCCATAGCGAAGGAAAGACGCCAGATCTCGTGTCGCCAACAAGCCTGCGCCAACCACCGGGCATTCACGCGGCGTGTAGAACACATCGTAAATCGAACCCGCCTTGAAGCCGCCGTCGAGGTGGATGTGCTCGTTGGGTCCAAAATACCAATTCTCTCGCAGAATCTCTTCTGGAGGGTCGTAAGGTCCTTTACGAACCAACAGACGGGCCATCGGATCATCAACATCGGCCGTGGGTATGGGCTCATGCATGCCCAGTTCACCTACATGGTGATCGGTTAAGGAAATACTGGCAGCGTCGACATTGATTTGTAGACGAAGTTGCATCTGACTGATCGGCGTCCGAGCCAGAACAGGCACCTGAGGTGGCGCCAGCCCAATTCGGATATGTTCCGTCGTGCGTGGCACGTCCCATTGCCAGCCTGCCCAGGCTACAGTCAGACCATGGTTGAAAAGGAAACCATCGCCCGCATCGATATCCGCGGTATCCTGCGTGCCCATAACAGTCATGTTGAAGCGGGTGATATTCCGTTTGCCCCGGTTCGGTACTTGCATCAATAAAGTTCGACTGCCGCCCGAGATGGGCCGCAGCATTGTCACATCACCGCTAAAGTGTACAAAGCCGTCATCACCTCGTTGTGCGAGTTCCAGGTCAATCACTCCGGCATTGGCGGGATGATCAGGATCAACGGCATAATGGGCAATTGCCTTGATCCTCTCGTAGGCGCCCGCATTTTTAAACGAACGGCCCTCTTCATAAGGTTCACAGCTCAAAATCTCTAAATTTTTAACGGACATTGAAATTAACTCCCCAAACTCAATAACGGTTTTGTCACGGATAAAGTGCCCCCCGCCCACAACGGCAGGCAGGTCATCTTTACCCCAGGGCCGCCAGTAATAATGGGGTGAATATCTTGGGGCGATTTGGCAATTTCAGCTTCCCCAAAAAGAAATGATTGAATCCGGGCCAAATCCCAACCTCGTTTAGCAATTTGGCGTGCTAGTTCCGGCGGCAGCAGGAAGAACTGCTCACCTAGATCCCGCACCTGCCCCGCCGAGGCCGCCGTCTGTGCCGACGCCAGGGCCAAGCCCACGTGGGTCAGTATGACCTCGGGCGCATTACCATCTCCTTCAGGCAGCACTTCGATCGTACCCGATATTCCCAGCACCGTGACGGCGTCGCCGTCACATCCCCGCCGCACGGACAAAGAAGGTAAAATACCCTCATTGTTTTCGGGAACGCAGACGCCATATTTTCCGGGCTGACCCATGGTGGCCATATCGCCAATGCCGGGTCGGGCACCACCGATGTTGCGCATAATTAGGGCGATGGCCCGGCCCAGGGTGGCATTGCTCCGGTTGCCCGGGCCCAGGCAGTTGGAGCCCCCATTCATACCTAATTGTTCGGCACAACCACCATGAACAATGGCCATCACGGCGGGTGTGCCCGTAGTAGTCAATAATCCCAGTAGATTGAATTTAGCTTCTAAACAAGCGGTAGCAGCTGCCAATACAAGAGGCAAAACGCCAGGTTCACACCCCGCCAAGACACATTGATAGGCCACAGCGGTGGCAGTCAATTCGCCAAACAAAGGAGGTAGTTGGCCGTGGGATCTGCTACCGCTCGCGCTGCCCAGCATCTCCTCCAAAAGGTTGCCCGTCGGCGGCACCATAGGCAGACCATCGTTTAGCGCAAATTCTTCGAGCCGCCCCCAGGCTGCCTCCCACGAGGTACCCTCAGGAAATAGCGGCAATTCGCCCAAACCGTCCATGATTTCCTACATATGTGCTACGCGCACAGAACAAGCAGTGGTGAAACCGAATGGTGGAATATAGGCGGAATGCTTGCCGGGACCGCCGGCGACCACGATCAAGATATCGTCAGGGGTCTGGGTGAGATGGTAATGTCCGTCAATTAGTGGTCGTTCCATTTCAGCGTAACTGACCTGATTTTCCTCCGACACCCGGTCGATAGGGATACGAGACCGCTGCCAGATATCCTGCTGCATACTTTCAATGGTCCAGCCATCTCGGTGCAAGGTTTGCGCGTGCTCCGGTCCCAGCACGATAAAAATCGGCGCTTTGCAATATATGCTGTTGGCACCCGGCTGCGAAATCGTGCCAGCTATGGTGGTTAGAACACCGACGCCGGTTGTGGAGGCGTGGTCGTTTATATTATGCGGCGCCTCGGATGGGATTGCGGTGACGACGCTGTCATCAGCAGCGAAACCCCGGCGCTGATGAAACGGCTCCCACGGGCTCTCCTCCTCATTTTCGCCAAAGCAGAATGCATACTTCGCTGGCGAGCCTTGGGTGGAACGATCCATTACTCCAGGCTTCGCCCCTCCGACATTCAATAGAATTAGTTGAAGAGCCCGACCGATAGTGGCGTTGGCCTGGCGTCCCTGACCAAAACAATTGGATGAAACATTGATATCGATCTCATTCCGAATTGGTCCGTTGAACATTAGCATCGGCGCGCAGGAATGGGTCGTAGCCAGACTGCCATGCAGATTATATTCAGGGTTCAGAACAGCCCGAGCAGCTGCCAGAACCGCGGGAAAATATTCCGGCCGGCAGCCCGCCATGACCGCATTCGCTGCCAGGGTTTCCAGGGTCGGAATCACCAAACGCGGTGTGATGGGCGGCAACGGCTCATTATCGCCCCGCACCATGTCAACGAAACGCCCGACAACGTCTTCCGTGGGCATGACCAGAGGGAAGCCGTCACTCCACCCCTGCTCCATCGCGTATTCGTTCCAATGTCCCGGGTCAATATCGCCCAGATCGATAATCTCGGTGTCGTTGTCAATTGTCACAGTTACGTCGTCCGGCGATGCCCTAACCAACCTATCGCGTCATTACGGTAAAAGTGGGGATCGTTTCCAAAATTGATCCCCACTTTCGTAATCATGACGATGGTGGTGAAGCAAACCACCTTACTTCCTCTCCTGGTTCAATCGGCGATCTTGGCCTCCAGGCCAGCCGCCGCCGTTTCAATACGTTCCACCATTTCTTCAACGTTTAAACCGCCGATGGGGTGTTTCACTACAATCACTTGCGGATCTATCTTGCGCGCCTTGGCCTGCGCCTCGACGAGAGGCAGGAAGGTATCGGTGGTAAGGATAAAATTCTGTACGCCACGCTTCTCAAGTTCGATGCTGTCATGGAAACTCCACGACGAACATGCGCCTCAATCTGCTATGGCTAACAAGGCGGCACGATACTTTCCCGCCAATTCGTCATACATCCCGTCGGGAGCCGGCTGAGCTGGACTGTCTTTTTGAATATAGTCGATGTTATCAATCGCCCTATAATCAGCCATTTTATCCCGCAACCCTTCCAATAATTCCTTGGCATTAGGCTTGGAATTGGCAAACAATATTATGGGATCCTTGTTCCAATCGACGGAATTCGCCAGGGCCTTCTCTTGGCCAGGCGCCTCCCGGCCAAACGATGGATTGACAATTCGCATAGTAATTCTCCCTTCATCCTGAAAGGTAACAATCTAAGGCGGCGGGGGGAAGGGTTCGACGTCGAGAAATCGGCGAAGTACATTGCCAGTGATCTGGGCAACATTGTTGTCATAGCCATTGTGCGCCAGGCTGGAAATCCAGGCAATGGAACCCGTCGAGAATACTGCTCCGCCGCTCGGGCATTCGAAAAATACCATATCCGCCCTCACATTGGGGTCATTGAACGGTGGCATAGTAGATAAAAAATCCTCCTTAGTCCGAAGCATGTCGTTGCCGAAATCTGATGCTCGCGCTAATACCAAGGCGTGAACGGGGGTACCGTCACGTGTATCCCAACGATCGATTTCCTCGCCTGCAGCGCCGTCGCCGATACTGCCGAAATTGCCAATGGGGCCATCGCCCACCCCCACCAAGGCAAAAGCAGCACGGGGATCTTCCGCTCCCGCCTGGCGTTCATAAAAAGCACTACGTTCAAAGCCTTGGGCGGCGAAACCAATACCTACGAGACGGTTCGGCGGCCGACCATTGCGTCGCCACAATCCACCATATTCACCGTTGAAGGACTGGTAATACTCGCCCACCGGCGACATCCAGGCACGGGTGCCATCCTCAGCCCTTCGTACTTCGATCACGCCAGGTTTGTCGTCGTGGAAGCCGATCCGCCAATAGAAACCATTGCCGCCCAGGTACATGAAACGACCACCCTGATCCAAAAAGCTAGAGATGCCATCCAACATGGCAGTGGAATGATATTCTGGATGGCTACCCGTCATAACGCAGCGGTAAGGCTGCAGCAGCGCTGCGCCTTCACTGTGTAACTCCTCGTCCGTAATCACATCAAATTCCTGATTTATGTTGTTCAACCAGGCGACAATGTTCAGGTCTGTTGGCAAACCCCAAGGCCGGTTGTCACCCGGCTTCATATTCATCACTGGGCGAAGACGTGATGAATAGTGAATGCCGCTGCGGTCTTCGTGCAAATCATAGAGCGACCCCCCCACCTCCGGATGGCTGGCAAGAAATGCATCATTGACGGTTTCTGGTCGCCCTTCGCCAAAGATTAGATTGGGTTGCAGCCGCTGCCGTGTATTGGCGTAGGCCATGTAGGACGCCGTTGGCACCAGGAAAGCCACCTCCGACGCAGCCCGACCCTTGGGCGGCACGACAAAAAAGGGAATTCGGTCCCAATCTTCTCCGTGACGCAACCGGGCAGCATATATCCCGCTCGGCAAATCGTCGGGAATGGTAAAGCTGAAATCCGTCTCCCAACCAACGTCATACAAATCGTCCTGATGGAAATGTACGGCACCATATTGTTCGGCGGCGTGCTGCCAATTATGTTCACCACCATCCCAGTTGTGGCCAGTTACGCCACGTGTAGGCAAATTGAATAACGCGCCTCTAAGGTCGTTATTTGATCGATCCGAAATCAAATCGCTAGAGATATCGGACCCAAAATCCCAAGCGCCCAATACATCATCCGCCAAACTCTGCGGGATATCGTAGGCACATAGCTGGTCCATTTCCACTGAGCTTAGCGCCCTCTTCGCCAAACGAGGCCGATCAATCTTACCATTGAAGAAATTTGTGTCGCCGCCCGATGCAAAAAGGAACGGCGCATCAGAAGATGCAATGGCAGTACCCTTGCGATTAAATTCTTCACAAGAAAACTTGGGCGAATTGGCACGGTCCCCCGGCGAAACGGCCAGAGGCCATTGGTTCAGATGAAGCAGTCCGGTTTCACCATCGTATGCAGCTCCGACAAATAGCCATTGATGCCTGCGGACGGGTTTGCCTGTGCTTGTAAGCTGCTGTCCGTCAATGGCGGCGGCGAGCGCACCGTCTTCATCGAGGTAAAGGGTAAATCCACCCCGCTGCCCCATAATGACCTGACGCTGCCGTCCTGGCAGAGTGGGATAGATCATAGCCTGCAAGGTGATGCCTGTTAAATCACGAAGACCGCCCTTGATTTCGACCTGACCGTAGGAGCCGCGGCGTATCACCTGGTGACGACAAGGGTAGTCATTCGCGAATGGCGCATCGAGCACTTCTTCTATGACGCCAATGCCCCCCTCGCTATCGTCTCCGCCAATCAGTCGAACCATGTCGGCCTTGTAGGTGCCTACATCATAACAACAGACCTTAAAATCCACCCGTTCGCCCGAACGTACGGACAACGGATTGCAATAGCCGGTGATGGTCTTTCGGCGCAAATTATTCATATTCACACTCATAATTTTGGGTCGCCAGTTTCAATTACACCAAGGCGTTTTTAAAAATTTTACCACCCTTCATGATGAGCGACAGACTTTCACCTTGACCAACTAAACATGAAATTTCTTCCAGTGGATTACCATCTACAGCGATCAGATCCGCAAAAGCTCCTGGGACGATGGCACCCAGGGCACCCTGTTGATTTAACAGTTCGGCATTCGACGATGTGGCGGCACGCAAAACGTCGAACGCCGACAAGACCTGGGTCCGAATGGCAAACTCGTTAGATTGATCCTTATGCATGCCGCCCAGCAGATCCGTGCCAAAACCGATATTGACGCCGAGCTCGTGCGCCATGGCCAAGGCTTCCAACCCCTGGGAGCGGACATCTTTCACCTTGGCCACACTGACTGGTGGCAGGCCGTATTCAGCACCATAACGATGCAAACTGTCATAAGTGACCAGGGTGGGGACCAGCCAAGCGTCTTTTTCTCTCATCAATTCCAAGGTTGACCTGTCAATCAAATTTCCGTGCTCGATCGATCGCACACCGAGACGAATGCATCGGGTGATGGCTTCAGGCGTGTAGGCATGGGCCATGACGTAGGTCCGCCAGGATTCCGCCTCCCAGACGGCGGCGGCGATCTCTTCCTCGGAATATTGCAGGTTCCAGACGGGATCGGTGGGTGACGCAACACCGCCCGAACCCATAATCTTGATCTGACTGGCACCACGACGCAGCTCAGTCCGGGCCGCCTTGCGCACCTCATCCACGCCGTCCGCAATGGCGGTGAACTGGGCACTGGGTAGGCAGCACTGGCAACCAGCCCAATCATAAATTCGAGGACGGCTGTCGCCATGCCCACCAGTCTGGCTCAAGACCCGACCGGAATAAAAAAGGCGCGGCCCCTGTATCAATCCCTCCTCTATCGCCAGAGCCAGTCCCCAATCGGCCCCGCCCGCATCCCGCACTGTGGTAAAGCCGCGCATCAACATTCCTTCGGCAATCTTGCTAGCCCGCATGGTGGTCAGTGAGGCCGGATCCTCACCGATGGAACCCAGATCAGCCGTTGTGGCAATTAAATGCACATGGGCGTCTATCAAGCCGGGCATCAGAACCCGCCCGGCCAGATCGATGACGGTACCGCCAGCAGGTGCGTTACCTTGGCCGACCTCCGTGATCCGGCCGTCGTCGATGACCACGAAACCGCCATCTCTCATTGTTTCTGAAAGGCCGTCGAATATCCGGCCATTAAACAACACCATTTGAGCCATGATCTTCTCCCCAGGACCCCTTGGACCTTTCGATGCATGGTTTCTTGACTTCTGTGCTCGGGTCAAGCGGGAAAACCCTGGCAACTTCGCCCGTGTCTGCGTAGATTCTAGATTATCTCAGTGAAGGTGTAGTCATGGATGATTTGCTGACCGAGAAGAAATTTTCCTTGCCTTTGGATCAGGACGCGGTTGCGGCCAACTGGCAACAACGTGGCTATTCCTGCAATCTGTTTGTGGACCCGCCGGGGCAAGAGTGGTTAAATTTTACTCACAACACGGATGAATTAGTTACTGTCTTGGAAGGCCAGTTAGAGTTGGTGGTCGGTAACGAAAAGATAGAAATGGACCCTGGGGATGAAGTTTTCATTCCGGCAAAGGCGCTACATTCCGTGATCAACATCCACGAAGGCGTCTCCCGTTGGCTGTTTGGATACAATTGAGGCAATCATCATGGACAAATCACAGTTGGAAGCGATTACGCTATCCTTCACCGAAACTTTCAACGACAATGACCTGGACGCAATGATGTCCTACTTCGCGGAAGAGGCTGCGGTGTATGATCAACATGACGACACCATCTCCACAGGATTAACCGAAATACGAGCAGCATTTGAGCCCCAGTTCGCCGGTAATTATGGCGAAATGCGGTTCGAGACGGAGGATATACTTATAGACCCAGAACATAACAAATCCATGATCAGCTGGTTGTGCTCTTTCGACACGAAACGCGGTCGAGCCGGATGGCGGGGTCTGGATATTCTCCATTTTAATTCGGCTGGCAAGATCACTAACAAACTGACCTACGCCAAAGCCAAGGTCCTACAGCTGCAATCGACGGAGTCGTGATCCTTGCGAGAACCACGCAGCCAGCCAGGCACGCAGGTCCGTTTCCAGGTCTTGCACGAAATCGCGGAGGAAGCCTGCGCCCGCCTTCCCCGCAATATCTGGGACTATATGCGCGGTGCGACCGAGACCGAGACGACAGCGAAACGCAATCGCCTTGCCATCGATAGTGTTGCCCTGCGCCCGCGTATGTTGCGGGATATGAGCGAGGTGGATCTGGGAACCACCTTCATGGGTGCCGATCTGGAGCTACCGTTAACATTTGCCCCAATCGGGTCATTGGAATCTTTCGATCCGGAAGGCGGCGCGGCGGCGGCGCGGGCAGCTGCCCGCCACGGCATGATAACCACTTTGAGTTCCGTCTCCGCGCCGGGATTGGAGGCGACGGCCGAGGCCGCCGGGGGGCCAAAGATTTTCCAGCTTTACGTGCGGGGTGACAGTGCCTGGGTTGACGATCATGTGCACCGCGCGGTGGCGGCTGGATACACGGCTTTTTGCCTGACCGTGGATGTGGCGGCTTACAGCCGCCGGGAGCGGGATATTGTCAATCGCTTTGTCAAACCGTGGCGCCGAGCGGCGATCGGCCAAAACTACCAGGCCTCACTGAATTGGGAGGATGTGAAGCGTTTCAAGACGACCCATGATATTCCCCTTCTGATCAAGGGAATAATGACGGCTGAGGACGCTGCCTTGGCCTGTAATCTGGGCGTAGACGGAATCTGGGTTTCCAACCACGGCGGTCGGCAACTGGATCAAGCCCAAGGCAGCCTTGCGGTGTTGCCAGAAATCGTGGAGGCTGTCGCTGATCGTGCATCCGTGGTGGTTGATGGCGGTTTCTTGCGTGGCACGGATGTTGTCAAGGCCATGGCCCTTGGCGCCGATCTGGTCGCGCTAGGCCGGCTAACGGCCATGGGACTAGGCGCAGCTGGCGAGGAAGGGCTAACCCGCACCATCGACCTATTGGCTGAGGAAATGCACATTGCTATGTGTCTGATGGGCAAGACACGGTTTTCGGAACTAACCCCAGATGACTTGACCGCAGCGCCGCCGGGCCATCCCCCGGATGTGCTAAGCGCCTTTCCATTGATGCGCGGCGCCGAGTAGACCTCTCACCTAATGTTCGGCAAGCTGGCCAACAGCAGCCGGATAGATCATCGACCAGGGACACCAGTGCATCCGCCATATTTTCGACGCGGGTGCGCTGTTTACCTCAGATGACTGGTGGACGCGCGTGGATAGCACCCAATTCGCAGTCGTTTGCCTGTTGTGCTATTGTTTTGCATTGATTCAATTTCGCCTATGGGGCGTTTGTTGCTGCCCCGATGGCGCCCGCCGTATTGAACCCCAGCGGGCGAACGGTGGAATATTTCTCGAAGGTTTTGTACGTATATGGCTGAAGGAGCGGCTGACATAGGAGGAAGACCCAAGGGCGCCATCACCCTACGGCAGCAAGCCTATCGAGGCATGGGTGTCGACGCTGATTACAGCGTAGCCAAGGACACCGCCATATTGTGGCGGATAACCCGACTGATCTTCAAATATCGCCTGCGCGTAGCGTTAGCTGTGGGCGCTACCATCGCAGCTGCCATCTTCCAACTGATGATCCCTCACTTTCTGGGCGAGGCAGTGGACAATGCCTTAGGCGTGCTGAACAACAACACCATTACCGAAGCGGTTGCCCGTGAGGCTCTGTTCAAGGCTGCCCTGTTGTTACTGGGGGCCTCCATCCTGCGTGGCACTTTCACCTTGGCCCACAACTATGGCGGCGAGGCAATTGGGCACATGATCGCCTATGACCTGCGCCTGGCCTTTTACAAGAAACTGCAGAGCCTGAGTTTTTCCTTCCATGACAGGGTGCATACGGGCGAGTTGATAACACGCGGCATGCTCGACCTCGAAGGTGTGAGAATGTTCGTCAACACCGGGCTGCTGCGCCTGGTGCTGTTGATCAATCTAATCGGGGCGGGCGGGTACCTGCTGCTGACCAATGATCCACTGCTCGGTACGTTGAGTTTTTCTTTCGTGCCGTTCGTGGCATGGCAATCCTCCACGGCTCGGCTGCGCCTTCGCGCCCTGTGGCTGGCCCTGCAGGAACGCATGGGCACCCTAGGCCAGATCATGGATGAAAATTTGACCGGCATCCGTGTGGTCCGCGCCTTTGGTGCCGAGCCATATGAAATTGCCAAATACGATGCGGCGTCCGACGACGCCATGGCAATTGCGGACGAACGCATCAAGACCCGCGCGGCATCAACATCTGTCATGACCTTCGCCTATTTCGTAGCCATGGGGCTGGTATTATGGGTGGGCGGTCTACGGGTGCTAGAAGGTGCCATGACCGTGGGTGACCTGACGGTCTTTTTGACCTTTATAACCATTCTGCAACAACCAGTGCGGCAATTGGGTTTGCTGGTCAATTCTATCGCCCGGGCCTCCACCTGCGGCGCGCGGCTATTCGCCGTGTTGGATTTGGAGCCAGCGATCAGCGACCATCCGGACGCCAAGGTCTTGAAACCCTGTAAAGGCACAGTACGGTTCGAAAATGTCTCCTTCACCTATGACGACGAAAATGCCCCGCCGGTGCTACATGACGTCTCGTTTACCGTGGAACGCGGGAAGACCTTGGGGATTGTCGGCCCATCGGGCAGCGGCAAATCTACCATCGCAAATCTCCTCCCCCGCTATTACGACCCAAGCGCGGGACGCATCACGGTAGACAACGTGGAGATCCGGGAGGTCACTATTGCCTCCCTGCGCCAAGCTTTGCGGGTAGTGCAGCAGGACAGTTTTCTATTCACCACGACCCTTGAAAACAACATCGCTTACGGTGACCCCTGGGCCGATGACGCCATGGTGCAGGGCGCGGCCTCCACCGCGCAAATCGACGGCTTTGTCGGCACCTTGCCCGAAGGCTACCACACTCTGGTGGGGGAGAGGGGCGTCTCTCTCTCCGGCGGGCAGAAACAACGGGTTGCCATTGCGCGGGCCGCCATGCTGGAGGCGGCGGTTCTGGTCTTCGACGATTCCACGGCTGCCATCGATGCTGAGACAGAGCGGCGTATCCGTTCCGCCTTAGCAAAACACACCGCCCACTGTGCCACAATTATCATCTCACACCGTCTGGGGGCACTGCGTCATTCGGACGAGATCATCTTTCTAGAAGCGGGGCGAATTCTGGAGCGGGGCGATCATGACAGCCTGATCGCCCAGGGCGGCCGATACGCCGCCCTGTTCGCTATTCAAAGCCAGGATGATGTGGGGGAGAAAGCGATACAATGAGTACCGTGTCTCTAGATAAAGGTCGGCCGCCCCGCGCCGTCGTGGGGAGCCAGGTGAGCCATGATGAGGAGATGTTTGGCGCAGCCTTTGACGGCAAAGTGTTGCGCCGCTTTTTCACCTATGTCCGACCGTACAAGCATCGTATCTACATTGCCCTGTTTTCGGTGCTGGTCTTCACTGGCGCGCAACTGGCCATTCCCCTGGTGATCCGCTACGCCATTGACGAGGCTCTGATGGCGCAAGGAGGCAACGAGACAATTCTACAGTTAGCCATGGTCGCATTCGGAGTAATCATTCTGATTAACTATGGCGTTAGCTATACGCAGGATCTTTTGGTGGGCCTGACAGGAGAAAACGCAATTTTCGACCTGCGCAGAGCCATGTTCGTACATCTACAAAGCGTAGGTCTGTCCTTCATGGATAAGACAGAAATTGGCCGCATGATGTCCCGCCTGCAGGGGGACGTGAATAGCCTTCAGGAATTTCTGGAGAACTCCATAACCGCAATCGGCGATTTGGTGCTGCTGGTGGGTATTGTCATCATCATGCTGGTGCTGGATTTCTGGCTCGGCCTACTTACTTTGTCCGTGGTACCCGTGCTGTTTTTCGTGCGTCTGGTCTGGCTCCCCCGTGCCCGCATCGCCTTCCGCACTGCTCGCGAGACCAATTCCTCTGCAAACGGCGCACTGGCCGAGGGTATACACGCGGTTCGTACCGTCCAGGGCCTGGGGCGGGAGGTGGTGAATTTTGATCTGTTTACGGAAAAGGCGGCGGAGAACCTGCGCAGCCATCTCCGCTCCGCTAAATTCGCGCAGGCCATGGTACCTATTGTAGATACCTTGACTGGCATCGCCATGGGCATAATTGTGGTGGTTGGCGGTACTTTGGTGCTCGACAATGCCCTGGACGTGGGCGTCATGGTGGCGTTCTTGTTCTATGTGCAGCGATTTTTCGACCCTATTCGCAGCTTGACCCTCCAATACAGCGTCATGCAACGGGCCATGGCTTCGGGCCAGCGCATTTTCGAGGTGCTAGAAGTACCCATCGTCATCGCTGACAAACCCAAGGCCATCATTCCCGATCGTATAAAAGGTGAAATTTCCTTCGAGGGCGTCACCTTCGGCTATGCCCGCAACCAGATCGTGTTGAAGGATATTACCTTCAATGTTAGACCGGGCGAAACCGTGGCCCTCGTGGGACCCACGGGATCCGGCAAGACCTCCATCACTGCGCTGTTACATCGATTTTACGAGGTATGGGAAGGCTCCATTAAAATCGACGGTGTCGACCTGCGCGACCATGCCAAGGCCGCGTTGGGGCGTCATATTGCCATGGTGCTGCAGGACCCATTCCTGTTTACGGGCACCATTCTGGAGAATATCCGATACCGAACCTCATCGGCCAGTCGGGCCGACGTGGAACGGGCCGCAACCGTCGTCGGTGCCCACGATTTCATAGAACGCCTGCCGAATGGCTATGACACCAGGCTGGAACAACAAGGCAGGAATTTATCAATGGGCCAGCGTCAATTACTCAGCTTCGCCCGCGCCCTAGTGGCTGACACCAAAATCCTGATCCTGGACGAGGCTACCGCTAACATCGATAGCTACACTGAACAGCAGATCCAGATCGCGCTCAAACGCCTGTTGCGAGGCCGTACCGGTATCGTCATTGCCCACCGACTAGCCACGGTGCGCGGCGCCGACCGCATCATCGTTCTACAGGAAGGCCGCATTGTCGAAACCGGCGACCACGACGCTTTGATCGCAAACAAGGGGCTTTATGCACGCCTGTACGCCCTGAACTATGCCTCGTTCGACGATATTCCCGGAGATGTGCTGGCGGATGTAATTGCAGATCAAACGCGGACTTAAGATGAGCCTTTAGTATCCCCGTAAACAAATTGAATTCAATTAGTTCTAAGTCCAACAGTCCACAAGGGGCCGCCAATATCATTGGACGGCAGATATTGGTATTAGATTACCCAGACAGAAAGTCTAAATATTAGTTCAATTCGATAAGCGGATGAAATTCTCCTATTTCCGACACAGCGACTGCGCGATTTGGGCCATTTGGCATACGACTTGAGAGAGTACTCATGAGTGGAAGTATCGTTATTTTTGGACCCTCGGGCCTTGTAGGCGGGGCCGCTTTGCGTCATTTCGATGCTTTGCCCGATTGGAACGTGACGGCGCTGTCCCGGCGGCCACCGGCGTTTGATCATGGGGCACGCTTCATTCCTCTGGATCTGATGGATCGAACCACTTGCGAAGATGTCTTGCGCCAGTTGTCCGATACTACACACATCATTTACACCGCGCTTTACGAACAGCAGGATGTAATCCGAGGCTGGCGGGCCCAAGAACAGATGGAAACTAACGCCGCCATGCTCCGCAACGCCCTCGAACCACTTGATGCAGTAGCCAAAGGCTTGTGCCACATCTCTCTGTTTCAAGGTACTAAGGCTTATGGCGCGCATCTGCGCCCGCCGCCCGTGCCAGCACGCGAGCGATGGGAACGCAATGATCACCAAAACTTCTACTGGTACCAGGAAGACTTTGTGCGGGATCAGCAAAAGGGCAAGCCATGGTATTGGACTTTCTTACGACCCCAGACAATTTTCGGTTTTGCCTTGGATGCGCCCTTGAACATCCTATTAGCGATGGCGGTTTATGCGGTCATCCGCCGGGCTGAAGGGCTACCGTTATGCCATCCCGGCGGTGGAGGTTACGTGACGGAGGCGATCGATACTCGCCTCATTGCCCGCTGCCTTGAATGGGCCACCAAGGCCACTACCGCGCGCAACGAAATATTTAACGTTACCAACGGCGACAGCATCACATTCCCTGGCCTCTGGCCAACCCTCGCACGACATTTCGGTATGCAAATGGGAGAGCCTGATCCCCAGCGCCTTCAAGAAATCATGCCGACGAAGGCGCATATCTGGGAACAAATCGCCAAGGAACATCAACTAAGGCCGGTTCCTTACGAGAAATTGGTCGGCCCATCCTGGCAGTTTGCAGATTTTAATTTTGCCGCTGGGAAGAACCCTGCCCCCGTAGTTGTCAGCACCATAAAACTACGTCAGGCCGGATTCCACGATTGCATAGATACGGAAGACATGCTGGTGGAACTATTGGAGCTGTATCAAACGGAAGGCATATTGCCGCGGTAATTTTCACAAACCGCGCATTTCACGGGCCTTGGCGATAATTCGGTGAGTTTCGCGCCACAGCACCATTTTTGATGCTTCATCAAGGGACACAAATTCCGCATGCATAGCGTCCGTGCCACCAGCAGGTTCGCCCGATCGCCACTTAGCAACCACGTCGATAAGGGTGTAATGGAACTGGACGCGCGCATCGTCGTCTAGCGTTATAGAATCGACCACGTCGATCAGGGCGATGTCACAAATCGTCACTCCAGTTTCTTCCTGCACCTCCCGGACCGCAGCTTCGAATACAGTTTCCCCAATTTCCTGCATGCCACCAGGCAGACTCCAATCGCCCATACGAGGTGGTTTGCCTCGCCGGATCAACAAAACCTCGTTGCCGCGAAACACCACTGCGCCTACACCCACAATGGGTCGATCAGGATAGGTACGGGACATCTAAACGAAGTTTGGCACGCGGCGGTCCTGGAAAGCAGCTAAGCCTTCTTCAACATCTGGGCCTAACAAGCCGTCGACTACCAATTCCTCCTCCATAGTGAGGCCATCAGACAATGATCCTTCAAGGCCTTGGCGTGACCATTGTTTCATAGCAGACAGGCCTGCACGGCTTTTTTTCGCCAAATTCTGACAGTACGTAAAGGACTCATCGGCCAACGCCTCATCTTCCACCACATAATTGACCAAACCCCATTTCTCCGCCTCTCTGGCATCCAGCCAACGATTGGTGAACATCAAATCTAAGGCGCGCCGCAGACCCACCAATCGCGGCAAGCGCTGAGTGCCACCGCCGCCCGGGATAAGGCCATATTGAGCATGTTGATCGCCAATCTTGGCCTTATTCCGCCCCGCGAATGCCACATCGCAGGCCATCATGATTTCAATCCCCCCGGCAAGGGTCAGGCCGTTGATCGCCACCACTATGGGTAGAGAGGACGCTTCAAAACGGCGCAACATGCAATGGATATGTCCAATGAATTTCCTGAGGTCATCCTTGTTCTGCCGCGCCGCCATGACTTCATCCAGATCGGCGCCGGTGCAAAACGTTTTGCCGGCCCCGGTCAAAAGAACCACACGAACGGTGTTGTCAGCTTCAAAGGCATCCATGGCCGCGTCCACGCCGTTCATCAGACCCGTCGAAATGCAGTTGAATTTGTCGGGGCGGTTCAAAGTCATGCAGCCGACGCCTTCCTTGACTTCATAGAGGACGTCCGTCCCACTCGCGCTCATAAATATCTCCTATATTACTAGTAGGGCAGCGCCACGCGGCCGACAATTTCGCGGGCAATAATCATCTTTTGAATTTGCGCAGTGCCGTCACCAATTTGCAGCCCCAGTACGTCGCGCATGCGCTGCTCCAGCGGCAACTCCTTGGTATAGCCGTAATGCCCGTGGGTCAGAAGGCATTGATGGATGATGTCAAATGCTACCTTTGGCGCCCACCATTTAACCATGGCTGCCTCCTTAGTATGAGGCAGCCCGTTATCG
>CAXGCE010000005.1:0-18135 GCA_964007795.1 uncultured Alphaproteobacteria bacterium
ATTTCGCCGCAGCGGCCAGGATAGGCACGCCAGTTTCAATTGCAATTGGTGCATAACCATTATCGCCATGTACCTTGACGACAGCCTTAAGTTTGTTGTCAACGCTCGGTCGCGCCTTGCCGTTCACCTTGCCGCTCCTGAGGGACGCAACATAACCAGGCAGGCGGAACAAACCATGGGAGGCAGAGCCGTCGCGCTCAGCCGTAACAATGGTACGCACCAGGGCGTCTGTATTCAGATCGTCACAACCATTGAAGTGCAGCACCTCCCGGCTTAGTTCCTCAATCTCCTCTAGCGTGAGGGCAATAGTGGCCATATTAAAATTCTTTACCTCAATCTAATCAAACAGGGCTCAACTCTCAAAAGTCAGCATTTTCCATAGTGTATGCATTGGCCTTCAAGAGAGACGATCCTCATTCATCGTGCCATGGCTGCGCGGCGTTCCCGTTTGCGCTGGTGCGGATCCAGAGTGGCCTTTCGCAGTCGGGTATGGCTGGGGGTGACTTCTACTACCTCGTCCTCGCCGATATAGGCGATGGCCTGCTCAAGGCTCATGCGCCGGGGTGGAGTAAGGCGCACGGCATCATCCTTACCGGCAGCACGGATGTTGGTTAACTGCTTTGCCTTCAAAGGATTAACCTCCAGATCCGATAGCTTGGCGTTCTCGCCGATGATCATACCTTCATAGACTTGTTCCCCGGGGCCAATGAACAAAGTGCCGCGTTCTTCAAAATTCCATAGAGCAAAGGGTACCGAGGTGCCCGTTTGAGCTGAAACGATAGCACCCCGATGACGCCCAGGGATGGGGCCCATATAGGCTGCATAGCCTCGATACAGCCGATGCATGATGCCGGTACCGCGAGTATCGGTGAGGAACTCGCCGTGATAGCCAATCAGACCCCGAGACGGCATCAAGAAGGTAATCCGGGTCCGGCCCACGCCAAACGGGCGCATTTCCATCATCTCGCCCTTACGCTCCGCAATTTTCTCCACTACCACGCCCGTGAATTTGTCGTCCACATCAATTGTCACGTCCTCCATGGGTTCCTGGCGCTGACCGCTATCCGGATCCTGACGGAACAACACCTTGGGACGGCCAATGGTCATCTCAAACCCTTCTCGGCGCATAGTCTCTATCAGCACGCCTAGTTGCAATTCACCCCGACCCGCGACCTCGAATGCGTCCTTGTCATCGGTCTCGCTGACCCGAATGGCTACATTGCCTTCGGCCTCCGCCAGCAGGCGGTCGCGGATCACCCGGCTTTGTACTTTGTCTCCATCACGTCCCGCGAGCGGCGAGTCATTGATGGCAAAACGAATAGACAAGATAGGGGGATCGATGGGTGGAGCGGTGATCGCCTCGTTGACAGCCAGGTCCGCCAAAGTATCGGCCACTGTCGCATTCTGCAGTCCTGCGATGGCGACGATATCACCCGCCTGAACACATTCCACTGGAACCCTGTCCAACCCTCTGTATGTCAGCAGTTTAGTGACCCGTGCGGTTTCCACTACGCTACCATCAGCCCGCAGAGCATGGATGGTCTCATTCTGCGCCAGACTACCCGACTGGACACGGCCGGTCAGCACCCGGCCCAGATATTGGTCCGCGTCCAACAGAGTGGCTATCATGGCGAATGGCGCCTCACTCTCCACATTGGGTTCCTCCACATGGCGAAGCAACAGTTCGAATAACACCGACAAATCACCCTCGCCGGCCCTTGCATCATTGCTAGCCCAGCCATCCCGGCCCGCGGCGTAGAGATATGGGAAATCAAGCTGCTCCTCATCTGCATCCAGGGCCGAGAACAAATCAAATACCTCGTCCAAAACCTCGTTTGGGCGAGCATCTCCACGATCAATTTTGTTAATCACCACGATGGGGCGCAACCCTAAGGCCAGTGCCTTGCCGGTGACGAACTTTGTTTGCGGCATGGGTCCCTCGGCGGCGTCCACTAATAAAATTACACCGTCAACCATCTTCAGTATCCGCTCCACTTCGCCACCAAAATCCGCGTGACCCGGGGTATCAACGATATTTATCCGCGTGCCTTGCCAATCGATGGAAGTACATTTGGAAAGGATCGTGATGCCCCGCTCCTTCTCGAGGTCATTGGAATCCATGGCGCGCTCTGCCACCTGCTGATTGGCACGAAAAGTGCCGGATTGGCGGAACATGGCGTCAACTAGTGTCGTCTTACCGTGGTCAACATGAGCGATAATTGCGATATTTCGAAGCGACATGGCGCAATAATTATTCCAGAATTGGGGAGAAGGCCTAGTGTACAACCTCGGAAGCGGCGGAGACATACACCGAGACCGTCGTTCCGTCCAGTACCCAAGATCATAAAGCCGTGCGCCGCCGATCCATTCGCCGCAACCGGAAAGCTAGAAAGGAGGCTTCTATGCCATATCCAGCCATCCAGCCAACAGTACCCACGACAGCGCCATTGACATCCGAAATGACAAATATGGTACTGGACACCAATGCCGCTATGACGATCCGAGACAATCCACTGGCCGCAAGTATTGTGGTGTTCTGGGACCCTGCTAATAGTCCCCGGAACAAAGCCGAATAAGCCCAGGCTGCCGCCATCAGAAAGGACAATTTTAAGGCCGGAAGGCAATAGTCGCTCAATGTACCCTTCAGGCCCATGGCATCCACCAGGACAAATTTTTCCAGCGGGGTATGAAATAGCAAAAACCCGATCAATCCAAAGAAGCCGACTAAATGTAATACAAACAGAAACATAGTCCGACGGTCCGAGACCGACTTGACCAAAGTTTGTGCCATTTGAAGAAGATTACGCATGGGACTAATTATCAAACCTACCAGACCATAAACCACATTGAACGCCGCCAGCGCCAAGTCTGGATTTGCCAGAAAACCAAGAAAAATTGATATCACGGTAACTACACCCAATTCAGATGATGTGTTCATCATCAGCGGCCAAGCAAAGCGCCACTGCCGGCGGAAGTTTGGTGGCGCTTCGTCATCGGTCGAGTTACCCCCAGGCAAGTTCCGGTAAAGCGGCCGAGCGAACATGAAAGCGATCACAGTTTCGAACGCCATGCACAGGACCAACGCCGCTGCGCCAACGGACGCACCATCCAAAAATTTCGGGAGTAGGAACAAGGATCCAGCCAAGGAGGCTAACCGCACACAGGTCGCGTAAGTAATAAAAATGGTGCGTTGATGCATCAGAATTAGACCAAAACAGATGGACCGAATTATTAGGATGGGCGCGCTAAAAGAGAGTAGGAAGATTGCGGATTTTGCCTGAGCCACCACTGCATCCGACGCACCGAATAGCCCACCGAAGGCCCAATCGCCCAGGGAAGTAAATGCCAAAATTTGAGCGATAATCCACGGCACGGCGACTATCAGAACCATGAAGCGCAGCAGTTTCCCCAGAGCCGCCTTGGTCTTCAGATAAGCAAGCGTTAAGAGCGAGCAAACCTCGGTGCTGGATGAAAGGGCGAAATACAAGGTGAAGGCAACATGAAAGGCAGCGAGCGTAATGTTCTGGTCCTGAGTCCGGGCCAACGCCGCATTGATTACTGATTTCGAGATCATGTTGAGCTCAGTCATCAGGATCAGCGGTAAGAAAAAGCGGTAAGCACCGCCCAGGGTCACGTTGTTGGCCATATAGAATTATCAAGGGCAGTTGCCCCTAAGACAAGTTGAAGCATTCATCTCGGCCTAAACAACGGCACCATCAAGCCACAATTTGTTAATACATTTGGGCAGCAAAGATTTTCTAGAGTTCCCCTAAGGTTAAAATAAATGTAAATGTGGCGCGTTTGCCGTGTCGGCACGCTGTCTGCCTTGATGGGTATCGAACTGGGTCTAGCACCAATGTTCAGACCGACCGGCGCGGCTGCACAGTGATCATCAACATGACGTCCGAATTCCCAGCACCTGTGCGCCAGGAACAATGGATGGGACCCTATGTCAACGTTATCAAGGAAACCCGAAGCCTGATCTTTGCCTATGGTCTTCTGAACGCAGATGGTGAATTGTCCCAGAGAACTAACGCGGTCATGAAAGCGTCCAGGGGTTTGAACGACTAATATTTGCCTGACGTGCTGGCGCCCATATATACCGATTAGATTGATCGCTTCATGACACACCGATGACAAGGCGTCATAATGACCCACAGACTAACGATAAGCTGTTAACAGGAAATATACCAATGGCCGGTGGATACGACGAGACTTATGCCGCTTGGAAGCGCAACCCCCAAAGATTTTGGGCCGAGGCAGCCGAGGATATCCATTGGACGAAAACCTGGGACAAGGTGTTGGACGACAGCCGTCCTCCTTTTTACCGCTGGTTCACCGGCGCCGAGACTAACACCTGCTATAACGCCGTAGACCGTCACGTGGAAGCCGGGCGTGGCAATCAAGCGGCGATAATTTATGATTCCCCCATAACTGACAGTATGCGGACGATTACCTACGCAGAGCTACAAGCCCAGGTCGCGCAATGCGCCGGCATGATGCGAGGCCTGGGCGTGGAGAAGGGCGATAGGGTCATCATTTATATGCCCATGGTACCGGAAACCGCTGTGGCGATGCTCGCCTGCGCCCGAATTGGCGCTGTGCACTCGGTCGTGTTCGGCGGCTTCGCTGCTAACGAACTAGCTACCCGCATCGACGATGCCTTGCCCAAAGTCATCGTCTCGGCCTCTTGCGGCATCGAACCAGGCCGGGTGGTGCCATACAAGCCATTGCTGGACGGGGCCATTGATATGGCAAGCCACAAACCGGATTCTTGCGTGATTCTGCAGCGCGATATGGAAATGGCAAATTTGGTCACAGGTCGAGATTATGACTGGGACGATGTCATGGACAGCGCGCAACCAGCCGACTGCGTACCAATTCTGGCCACAGATCCACTGTATATCCTGTATACCTCTGGCACCACTGGCATCCCCAAGGGCGTAGTGCGGGACAACGGTGGTCATCTGGTCGCGTTGAAATGGTCCATGAAAAACATCTATGACGTGAACCCCGGTGAAGTGTGGTGGTCGGCGTCCGACGTGGGCTGGGTGGTCGGTCATTCGTATATCGTCTATGCACCGTTATTCCATGGCGCAACAACAATTCTGTTCGAAGGCAAACCTGTGGGCACACCGGACGCGGGTGTCTTTTGGCGGGTCATCGAACAGCACAATTGCGTGGCTTTATTTACAGCACCAACGGCATTCCGAGCTATTCGGCGGGAAGATCCCGATGGAATCTTGCTGTCAAAGTACGATCTGTCGAATTTCCGTACCTTATTCCTGGCCGGCGAGCGGGCGGATCCGGACACCATTCAATGGGCAGAAAAGCAATTGCAAAAGCCCGTGATTGATCATTGGTGGCAGACAGAGACAGGCTGGGCGATCGCTGCCAACTGTATGGGTTTGGGTGCGCTGCCTGTTAAATATGGCTCACCGACCAAGGCCGTACCTGGGTTTGACGTCCAGGTCGTGGACAAGAACTGCAAAGAAGTGCCGCGCGGCGAAACCGGCGCTATTGTAGTCAAGCTACCGATGCCGCCGGGTTGCCTGCCAACCTTGTGGCAAGCGGATGACCGTTTCATTGAATCCTATATGGAAGAATTTCCAGGCTACTACAAAACCGCCGACGCCGGCTTTCAAGATGAAGACGATTACCTCTATATTATGTCCCGCACCGACGACATTATCAACGTTGCTGGCCATCGCTTATCCACGGGTGGCATGGAGGAAGTGCTGGCCGGCCACCAGGACGTGGCGGAATGCGCCGTGCTCGGTGTGGCCGACGACCTGAAGGGACAGGTGCCAGTTGGTTTTGTCGTGCTTAAGACCGGTGTCGACCGTCATGAGGCGACGATCTGCCAAGAACTAGTCAGCAAGGTGCGGACCGAAATTGGCCCCGTGGCGGCGTTCAAGACATGCACGGTTGTGGCGCGTCTGCCTAAGACCCGATCGGGTAAGATCCTTCGCGGCACCATCGGCGCCATTGCCGATGGCAGGGATTGGAAAATGCCAGCGACCATCGACGATCCTATGATCCTAGATGAGATCACCCAAGCCTTGAAGGCGATCGGCTATGGCATCAGCCGCGAATAGATCCTCTAAAATTTTAAAAAAATACAAGAATTATTTAATCTTAATTTTTAGCGGTTCATCGGCCTGTTGCGGGGCCGAGGCAACATGGCGATTGTACCGGTGGAGTAGCATTTCGAATTGGCCCGGGATCTGACCGATAGTTTTATTGTCATGGAACGGGGAGGAGTGGTGTTATCCGGCCAAAGGTCCGATATGGTGGATGAAGATGTACGCCGCTATCTCACGATCTAAGCCACCAATACCGTTGCAACGCCTTAGAGGCAGTGCACGCGTATGTTTCGCCGGCCGAGAAAACCGACTTACGGATCTTTATCAAACCAATCCCTGTCGGGTATTCCTTCCCCGCCGCCCCGGCGGCAAGGTTGAGGCCGTTTTGTTGAACACAGCCGGCGGCATCACGGATGGCGACGAACTGGACTACGCCGTTTGTACGGCCGACGGCGCTCATGTCGTGGTAACGACTCAGGCGGCGGAAAAAATCTACCGTTCCCGCGGCGACGACTGTCTTGTTCGCAACCAGTTGCAAGTGATCAACGGCGCCTTCCTGGAATGGCTGCCCCAGGAAACCATTTTGTTCGACGGTGCGATCCTAACACGAAAAATAGATATCCGGGTGGATACCGATAGCCGCCTTCTTGCTATGGATTGGCTAATACTGGGTAGACTGGCTAGAAACGAGCATCTGAGACAAGCCACCATCCATGACCAATGGCGCCTGCGCCGCGATAGCCAGCTGATTTGGGCAGATGATTTCCGCCTGAATGGGGATGTTGAGGCCCTGCGCCACCGGCGGTCTCTTTTAGACGGCGCACACGCTATAGCCACAATAATTTACGTGGCACCCGACGCCCCTGATTTACTTGAAACCGCCAGATGCACCCTCCGGAATGCGGAATGCCGCGCTGGCGTCAGTGAACATGCAGGCATGCTGATCTGCCGTATTCTCGGCCCCGATAACATTTCGCTGCGCCGCGATGTAGAAGCGTTCCTTGCAACATTCCGGGCCGCTCTGTATGGCCATCCGGCACCTCTGCCCCGTGTCTGGGCCTGTTGAAGACGCAACTTCGAGGAGGACATTGATGTTTTTGACCCCACGGGAAAAAGACAAACTAATGGTAGCCACCGCCGCTATGGTGGCCCGCAACCGTCTAGAGCGCGGTGTAAAAATGAACTATCCGGAAGCGGTAGCCTTGATCACTGATTTCGTCGTCGAAGGCGCCCGCGATGGCCGCACTGTCGCTGACCTGATGTCAGCAGGCGCCAAGCTTCTGAGCCGCGATCAGGTCATGGAAGGCATCCCGGAGATGCTACATGACGTTCAGGTCGAAGCTACCTTTCCCGACGGGACCAAGCTGGTCACCGTGCATCATCCCATACGTTGAGGGCAAAAGTCATGATCCCAGGCGAGATTATCGCGCAAAGTGGTGAACTGACCTTGAACGAAGGTCAGGACATCATCACCCTAACCATCGCGAACACTGGCGACCGCCCAATACAGGTAGGCAGCCACTATCATTTCTTTGAAACAAACGCGGCCCTGGATTTTGATCGGAAAGCCGCGCGCGGCCGCCGACTGAATATTCCCGCCGGCACCGCGATCCGCTTCGAGCCGGGGCAGAGCCGTGAAGTGCCCCTCGTGCCCTATCGTGGCGACCGGGTAGTCCACGGCTTTAACGGCGCCGTGGGCGGTGCCCTTGATGGGGAGAATTAAGTTATGTCAGCCAAAATGAACCGGGAAGATTATGCCCATATGTATGGTCCCACTGTGGGGGACAAAGTACGACTGGCAGATACCGATTTGTTCATCGAGGTGGAGTATGATCACACCATCTACGGTGAAGAGGTAAAATTTGGTGGCGGCAAGGTGATCCGCGACGGTATGGGCCAAAGTCAGGTAAGCCGTGCTGATGGCGCCGCAGATACAGTCATCACAAACGCTCTAATCCTGGACCATTGGGGCGTTGTGAAGGCCGATATTGGCATCACCAATGGTCGCATCACTGGCATCGGCAAGGCTGGCAATCCGGATATCCAGCCCGACGTAGATATCATTGTAGGGCCACCCACCGAGGCCATTGCCGGAGAAGGTAAAATCATCACCGCTGGCGGCCTGGATGTACATATCCACTTCATTTGCCCACAGCAGATTGAAGAGGCGCTGTTTTCAGGCGTCACCACAATGATGGGTGGCGGTACCGGGCCTGCCACAGGTACCAACGCAACCACCTGTACACCAGGGCCATGGCATATTGAACGCATGCTGCAGGCCGCAGATGGCTTTCCCATGAACTTGGGCTTCTTTGGCAAGGGCAACGCTTCCCTACCCAAAGCCCTGGTGGAGCAAGTCCAGGCTGGTGCCTGTGGCCTGAAATTGCACGAGGACTGGGGCACTACGCCATCTGCCATTGATACCTGCCTATCTGTAGCCGATGATATGGATGTCCAGGTAATGATCCATACGGATACTTTGAACGAATCAGGCTTTGTGGAAAATTCTACTGCTGCCTTCAAAGGCCGTACTATCCATGCCTTCCACACCGAGGGTGCTGGCGGCGGCCACGCCCCAGACATCATTAAGGTCTGCGGGGAAGCCAACGTCATCCCATCGTCTACCAATCCGACGCGGCCATATACCCGCAACACCGTTGACGAGCATCTGGATATGTTGATGGTTTGTCATCACCTGGATCCAAACATCGCCGAGGACGTCGCGTTCGCAGAAAGCCGTATCCGTAAAGAGACGATTGCAGCAGAGGATATTCTGCATGACCTGGGGGCATTTTCTATTATCGCCTCGGATAGCCAAGCTATGGGTCGAGTCGGAGAAGTTATCATCCGGACCTGGCAGACCGCTGATAAGATGAAAAAGCAATTCGGCGCAATGGATGACGAGACCGGAGATAACGACAATGTACGCGCCCGACGTTATGTAGCGAAATATACTATTAATCCTGCTGTCGCCCAAGGAATTGCCCAGTATGTAGGATCGATTGAAGTGGGAAAACTGGCAGACCTTTGTATTTGGTCACCAGCTTTTTTTGGCGTCAAGCCGGACCTGGTGTTGAAGATGGGCACTATCGCAGCAGCTCAGATGGGCGATCCCAACGCCTCAATCCCCACGCCGCAACCACAATACCTACGTCCTATGTTTGGGGCCTTTGGCGGAGCACAGTCAGCCTCCGCCGTGACGTTCGTGTCTCAAGCGGCTACTAGTGTGGGGGAACAATATGGCTTGTCCAAGCGAGTGCTGCCAGTCAGCAACACACGTGGCGGCATCGGCAAAGGTGCCATGATTTTGAACAATTCATTGCCCAAAATTGAGGTGGATCCGGAAACCTATGAAGTGCACGCGGACGGCAAATTGTTAACCTGCGAACCAGCGGAAGTACTGGCAATGGCCCAGCGCTACTTCATGTACTAGGAGACGACCATGGAACGTGCCATTGCCCATTTTCCCCGCGACGATTGGCCGTCCGAATTAGCCGAGGATGGTGTGACCTTAAACTTCGATAACCGGCATCGCCGACGCATTCGTCTGTGTACGGACGGCGGCGAGGACATCCTGTTGGACTTGCCCAAGGCCATCGCGATGGCAAACGGAGATGGCCTGAAGGTCAGCGATGGCCGTTGGCTTGCCGTCCACGCCGCACCAGAGCCGCTATTAGAAATTCGCTGCACCACACCCTTGGCCCTTTTGCGCATGGCCTGGCATTTGGGTAACCGGCACTTGCCTACGGATCTAAACACGGAACGCTTGCTTATCCGCCCCGACCACGTAATCGAAGGCATGGTGCGAGGAATGGGTGCTCAGGTGGCGCAAATCTGCGCTCCGTTTCAGCCCGAAGGTGGCGCCTATGACATCCATTCGTCGGATCACAGGCATGATCACTGATCACCATCAGCTGCTGCGCCTGCAAAGCTGGCTGTCACCCAGCTTCCCCATTGGCGCCTTCAGCTATTCCCATGGCCTTGAATATGCCGTCGAAGCTGGTTTGGTGCACGATCGGGTTACTTTGATCGACTGGCTAGACGCCGATCTACGCCACGGGAGCGGCCGCAACGAAGCTATAATTCTGGTCGCAGCCTTAAATGCCGAAGGTGATGAATTTCGGGAGATCGTCGAATTAGCTGGCGCGTCCTTTTCGACCCGGGAGTTGGCCTTGGAAAGCCTCTCCCAGGGCCAAGCCTTTCTTCAGATGGTGCAAAAAGCTTGGCCTCACGAGGAATTAAATTGCCTCCCAGGACCGCCAACTTTGGCCATCGCCCTGGCCATCGCCTGCAAGGCCCACGGCATCGGTACAGAGGCGTCATTACATCTGCATTTGCAGGCCTGGTTAGCCAATTTAATCAGTGCCGCCGTACGTCTGGCGCCTATCGGGCAAACTGATGCTCAAATAGCACAAGCTGAACTGGAGGATGTGGTGATCGAGGTTGCGGCCATGGCGATGAAGGCGTCTATCGAAGATCTCGGCTCCGCCGCAGTGATGGTGGACTGGACTAGCATGCAACACGAAACCCAATATACGAGGTTATTTCGATCATGAGAACTGTGGCAGATCATTCATCAGATCACGGGCCATTGCGCGTAGGTGTCGGCGGACCCGTGGGTTCCGGAAAAACAGCGTTGCTGGAGGCCTTATGCCGGCGTATGAGCGGTGAACGGGACATGGTAGTGATCACCAATGATATCTATACCAAAGAAGACCAGATGATATTAACCCGCAGCGGGGCCCTGCCGGCGGAAAGAATTATGGGAGTGGAAACCGGCGGTTGCCCACATACGGCAATTCGGGAGGACGCCTCCATCAACCTAGCCGCAGTAGCCCAGATGAGCAGCGCCTTTCCGTCTGCAGAAATTTGCTTGATTGAATCCGGCGGCGATAACCTAGCAGCTACTTTCAGCCCTGAACTTGCGGATCTGACTATCTATGTCATCGACGTAGCGGCAGGCGAGAAAATTCCACGAAAAGGTGGGCCAGGCATCACCCGATCAGACCTACTGGTGATCAATAAGATCGACCTCGCCCCGTTGGTCGGCGCAGATCTAGAAATTATGCGCCAAGATACATTGCGTATGCGGGGCGAACGGCCATTTGTCTTCACGAATTTAAAGACCCACGAGGGATTAGATGTGGTGGCTGGTTTTATCACCGAGGCCGGTGGTCTCGCATGACCCTTGTTCTTTTCGCCAGCGTGCCTACATTGACGGAATCTATATGAAGGCTAGACAATGAACGAACAGAAAAAAAATTTTGGTCCAGAATTGAATCTGGCGGAATCTTTAGCCGCTGAACGCCGAGCCGCGCAGGAACGTCGCCCCAGCCGAGAAGAGGCAGAGGAAGCCGTTCGCACCCTGGTACGCTGGGCCGGCGACGACCCAGATCGTGAGGGCCTAGTCGGCACGCCCGAACGCGTAGTTCGAGCCTATGAGGAATTTTTTACAGGCTATCACGACGACCCGGTAGAAATTCTGCAGCGCACCTTCGAGGAAGTCGAAGGTTACGACGAAATGGTCTTGTTACGGGATATACGTTTTGAAAGCCATTGCGAACATCACATGGCGCCGATCCTGGGTCGGGCCCATATCGCCTATTTACCAGACCATCGGGTGGTGGGCATTTCAAAAATGGCGCGCTTAGTGCAAGTTTATGCGAAACGCCTGCAAATCCAGGAAAAAATGACCGCTCAAATTGCCAACACCATTCAGGAAGTGCTCCAGCCCTTGGGCGTAGCCGTGATGATCGAGGCCTCGCACCAATGCATGACTACCCGTGGGGTGTACAAACCTGGTGCGGCGCTTGCCACCTCACGCATGTTAGGCGCCTTCCGCGAAAATTCTGCCACACGACGCGAATTCTTATCCTTGATCCGGAGCGACGCCAGCTTTGAAGATTGATGCTCTATTCGTGATCAAGTCTTGTTGTTTTGACTTCTTACAAAATTCAAGATTCAGCCACTAATTAACGTACTTCATTATAATGGAACGTGGCGATTTTCCTTGGCAGAGCGGTAGACTGCTTCCTCAATCTCCATATTGCGAAGGTATTCCCGCGCCGAATTTTCCAGACAAGTACCATCGCGCAAATGCGAAATCACGTGTGCTTGCAGCGCATGGACACTGTCGCCGGCAAAACCTGTGTCCGGCCAGCTGTATGGATGCAGCGCCTCTTTCCCACCCTGAGGTTTCCACCATAAACGAGCGCATCCGTCCAGGCGTAGCACCCCAGCTGAACCCTCCAGCCACATTTCACCCATGGTCAACCGGGTGTTTTCAGCTACGTGTTCATTCAAACGGTTGCCGTCAAACAAACCAGTCTGTCCGGTGGCGAAATCGAAGACAATTATGCCCGCGTCCTCCCCCACAATATGAGAATTTAAACGGCGCAGACGGGCCGTCACGCCCGAGACCTCGCCCAATAGAAAGCGGAAAGTATCGATAAAATGGATCGCAGTCTCATGCACCAAAAACCGCGCCATATGCTGAAAATAGGGTTGACGGGACAGATAAGCCATGGGCCCCTGGCCATCTCCGGGGCGCAGTCGGAACGACACACCGTGCAGATTGCCCAACCGTCCATTGCTAATCAGGCAGCGCATTTCCCGATACCAGGGTTGAAAGCGAAAGTTCTCATGCGCCACCAACAAGGTTCCCGCATTTTCCGCCGTCGCCACCACTTCCTGCGCCACCTCGAGTGTAGGGGCAAGAGGCTTTTGGCAAATCGCAGGCAGCCCCCGAACCGCCACGGCATTAACAAGTTCTAGATGAGAGGCCGGCGGTGTCGCAATATCGACAAGATCCGGTTTGGTCACGTCGAACAATTCCTCATGGTCTGAAAAAGCGGGCACGCCGAATTTTGCGGCAGCGTTCGCCGCCTTTTCCCCGTCCAGATCAGCGATCCCCACAAGTTTCGTGCCCGGCAACCGTGCCCAGGCTTCCTGGTGGAATTGGGCAAAATATCCTGCACCAACAACTGCCACGCGCACCGGCATTACCTAGGCGGCTCGCAAATTTTCGACCAAAAAACTGACAAACTTACACGGGCCGCCTGAATCAAAAATTCTTACCTGACCAGCGAAATTTGCATTCTCCTGCGCCTCTTCAATCCATTTACATGCCGCGATCCTCGGATCCTTCCCAAGGGTAGATTTGGAGGCTGGCAAACGGATGGCATCACCCAGAAAATTTGGGGATTCTATTATTTTGTTGTTGCTCATAGACGAATGCCCCAATGAGCAGGGGCATAACCCGCTATCGGGCTATCGAAAGTATACAACTTAGTATCCAAAAGATTGCCGAGATAGGCCGTTCTGAGATCCGGTCCGCCAAAACCAATGGAAGAGATAGACTGCATAATCTCCGTCTGGATATTATCAAGATGTTCCCGGCCCATTTGTCCGGCCTGAAAGGCCTTCTCCACTTCAGCCAATTGCTCAGGATCATTTTCCTCGATCACTACGTGTTTTTGGCGATCGGTCGTGACACGAATGACACGGTTTGACACCACCGAAGTCATCCAAAACGCTCCCTCTTCGTCGAACGCTAAACCATCGGGAAAGGTGCCGGCACCATATTCGACGAAGGTTTCCCTGGGGCCCAGGCCTTTTTCCGTGATCCGGTACCGGGACGTCCGTCGTGCCATGGTTTCGTTGACGAACAACCAATCGCCGGATGGATCTACGATTGCCTCGTTAGTATAACCCACCCCGTCGGCAACGAGCCGTGGACCCATTTCATCCACCAAGATAATGAAACCGTCCGCCACATCATCGCGATAGGCTAACGCGCGAGGGTCATGGCGCGTTGAAACGGTGATCCAGACACGGTCCTTGTGGTCAATTCCAACAAAATTAGTTGGTGGTATGGGTGCGCCATCAATCTCCAACAAGAATGGGCTAACTTGACCATCTAAGGTTAGTCTCCAGACGCCGCCACCCTCCCCGTGTAGGTCTGCTAGCAGAAAATCACCCTTTTTTGTCAGGGCAAAACCATTGGTCACGACGGCCGGTAAATCATCGCGCGGGCCAAGAATATCCCTACGATCTCTTCCGGCAGCGATCACGCTCACGCCACCTTGGGCGTGCGACGTTATTACCGTGCCATCAGACAGGCATAGCACGCACTCGGGGCGGATGAGGCCATTACCGTAGGTGCCAAGATCACAAGGCTCAATGTGGAATTCGTCTGCACCCATTATCCCTCTCCCTCTAAAAGTTTTCAGCTATTATGGCTACGCACCCCTCCCGACCCAGCACCCTCTGATACCCATCGCGCAACGTTATTCTTCCCTTACTGACGCCGCGCACATGAAAACTGCCGCCAAGGTTTAAGAATTTCGTTGTCGCTACGGAATACGACTAGAAGGATTGCCGGTAGCGCACACGGCAGCCGTCCATGCGCTCTGAAATAGATCTATGATTATGTTTTTCCATCGATCTCCGTAAGGATATGGCTAAACGATGTAAGGCTTTCTCCACCCGCTTCTGATAGTCGATAGACACCCCTTCCTATACGCTCAAACCAACCGTAGTGGTTTCTTTGCAGAATTGATCCAGCCTTTTCTACGCCTGTGGCGGCTCGTATATCGACCACCTTGAGACTGCCTTGGCGGTTCAAAGCCATAGCACAGCGCAGGGCGTCTTGGCGGTAGGCAGTGATAATGCGGGTACGATTTGACCCGCCTGTGTTGGGATCGCCAGTTCGTTTAGCGAATTCCAACATCAACCGGGTTTTCTGCCGTTTACTTTTTCGCGGCACATAGGGTCCCGGATCTACTAGCACATTCACATTTCGTTCCCGCGACGTATCTGGGTTCACGATCATAAGTCCCAGGCCCAGCCTGCGACAAAGTTTCTTGTAGTCCCGCTGTCGGCTCCGCCAATTCCGATGCTTGGCCAGGGTGTCAGGCGCGCGCACGGCGACATACACGTCATCGGTAATATTTTGACGTTGAATTCCTTGCAGCACCAGATCCATGGAAAAAGTCAGTTTCAATTCCACGACAACGACTGGTTCTTCGTCCTTGACCGCCACGACGTCACAGTCCTGGACTTCTGACTTAACGGTGTAACCACGCGCCTCCAGAAATTCTTTTACGGGAAGATAAAGAACCGTTTCCCTAACCAATTGCTATCGCCGCCGGGGCTAGAGGCAATCCGGCCACATCGGCACGGGTGCGAAACACCGTGCCGGCGTCGTCCCGATCCGTCCCACGGCTACCCGTAACCACATACAGATCCATCAGATCCGCTCCGCCGAAACAGACAGAAGTTACCATGGGTAGAGAGCATTTAATGGAGCGGCGAAGACTTCCATCAGGTTCGAACACATCCACACGGCCGCCATCGGCCATAGCGACCCAGACGCTACCATCCACCGCGACGGCCAGACCGTCCGGTGTAACATCGCCGGTTTCTGCGAACGTACGATGGGAACTTAGGTCGCCGTTTTCCTCTACGTCATAGATGCGTATGCGGTCCCGTCGGGATTCAGAATGATACAATTTTGTACCGTCGGGAGAGAAACCCAGGCCGTTGGTGAGCATCACATCACCACCCACCTTGCGTACACTACCATCCAGGTCGATCAGAAACAAATCGGCGGGTTTAGGCACCTCGTCACTACCTACGGGATGGAATGAAAGGGCGCCTGCGTAGATGCGTCCCTTGGCATCCGTCGTAATATCATTGAAACCGATCCAGCCGCCTTCGGGATTATTCGGCAACAGGACCTGGGTATCGCCGCCATCCGCCGGTTTCAAAGCGATATTTCGTCCTGAAACTACGACACCACCATTCTCATGTAGGGCCATACCACCAATGCCGCGACGGTGCTCAATGATCTGACTAACCGAACCATCCAGTCCGATGCAAAATACACCACCATTGATGACATCTGAATAGATTAAACCGCGTTTTTCATCCCAAACGGGACCTTCGATCAAACCATAGCCCGTAGCCAATTCCTGCATTCAGCGTGCCTCCCTTGCATTTTTATTCTGCGGTCAAATCATCCCCCGCCAATGCACGCCGCACAAGGGCTGCCGTTTCGTCAACGCCGTAAAGGGCGGCAAAAGATCCAAAACGCGGCCCCTGGCTTTGTCCAAACAAGACCTCGTAAAGAGCCTTGAACCAGCTCCGCAAATTTTCAAATTCATGTACCTTGCCAATCTCGTAGACCTGATTCTGGATATCCGAGCCGGACAAGTCTGGCTCCATATCTTCCAGAACAGTCAGCAGGTCTTCCATTGCTGCCCGCTCCTTGTCTGTTGGGTCTCTATACTGTTTATGAGGCTTCACGAAATCCCGGTAATAGTTGATGGCATAGCCAACCAGTGCATCCAACATGGGGTGGCCATCACGGTCCGCGCCAGGAGCATAACGGGAGATGAAGCCCCATAACACTTCCGGGTCCTCAGAATTGCAAGCGCTGGCCAAGTTCATTAATAGGGCGAATGTAACAGGCACGCCTTCCTGGGGTGGTTGGCCACCGTGTATATGCCAGGCCGGATTGGCAAGTCTTTCCTCTTCCTCCTGGCAATGGAAGCCTTCCAAAAACCGCAAATAATCATCCACCGCACGAGGAATGACGTCGAAATATAGACGCTTAGCCCGTCGCGGCTGCTGGAACATGTACAATGACAAGCTTTCCGGTGAAGCGTACCGCAACCATTCGTCAATAGTTATTCCGTTGCCGACGGACTTCGAAATTTTCTTTCCTTCATGATCCAAAAACAGCTCGTAAGTGAAGCTTTCTGGCGGACTAGCCCCAAGAATGCGGCAAATCTTGGACGACAGCTTCACAGATTCGATCAAATCCTTACCCGACATTTCGTAATCCACATCCAGGGCAAACCAGCGCATAGCCCAATCCGCCTTCCATTGCAGCTTGCAATGCCCGCCAGTAATGGGAACTTCTACTTTTTTGCCAGCCTGGTTTTCGTAAACCACCGTACCCACGTCCAAATTCTTTTCGATAATAGGGATCTGCAGCACCTTACCCGTTTCTGGACAGACGGGCAGAAACGGGCTGTAGGTCTCCCTGCGTTCAGCGCCTAATGTGGGAAGGATGACCCCCATGACTTCGTCGTATGCACGCAAGACAGCCAGCAAGGCTTCATCGAATTGGCCAGATTGGTAACAATCCGTCGACGATACGAATTCATAGTCGAAACCGAACTGATCCAAGAATGCCTGCAGCCGCGCATTGTTATGGGCACCAAAACTGTCGTGGGTACCAAAGGGATCCGGAACCTTTGACAGGGGCATTTCCAGGAACTGAGCCAGCATATCCTGATTGGGAACGTTGTCAGGCACCTTGCGCATGCCATCCATATCATCGGAAAACGCCACCAACCGGGTCGGGATGTCACACAGCTCCTCGAACGCCCGGCGCACCATTGTGGTGCGCGCCACCTCGCCAAAGGTGCCGATATGGGGCAGACCCGATGGACCATAACCCGTCTCAAACAGAACATGACCCTTGTCCGGCGTCTTGTTATTGACCCGTTTCAACAGAGATCTCCCCTCTTGAAAGGGCCAAGCTTTATTATCTTTCGCGAGCTCGGATTTCATTGTAAGGGCGCTTCCTTCTTGCGGAGCGCGACATTAGACAAAACGCGCGCCACGTCAACCGGTGGTGAGTAGCCCTGCAAGGTCCTATGATCTGGCCCCATGACCCTAACCTCTCAATCGTTCTCCGCCCCCGCCATGGTAGCCGGCCCGCGCCTAACCATCTGGTTAAGCGCCGACGGCGAGGTTGAGGAAATGACTGGTGCAGCGGCCATGACCAGAACAAGAAAAGAGGCCCCCATTGTCAGCCACGCCACCGCCACCGCCAGGCGGTTAGAGGCGAAGGCACTGGCGGCCTACGATGTGTTGGAACTGTTTGCCTTCGTCCGGCCAGCCCAATTCTGTTTGCCCACCCCGGGCGGCTTAGCTGCTGCAATGGATCTTCCGCCGCCGAGCGATGCTGTAGAAGCAGCCTTTACCTTGCTAAAAGCAACAAATTCTTTGTTGAACGAGTTGTCCGCAGCAATGG
>CAXGCE010000006.1:0-17770 GCA_964007795.1 uncultured Alphaproteobacteria bacterium
GCCCTCTGCTGGATCTCCGAACCGCGCGCCATTTGGATTGAGGAGGCCGACCCCGGCGGCATGCCGGCGCTTAAATTGGCTAAAACTCGCTGTTCAGAAACTTCCAAAGCGTCAGCGTCCACTTTTAGTCGCGCGAGCTCTTGGGTGAAACTAGATACGTCCATCAGTCGGGTACCATCGGCGTCAGTTTGGTTGGCCAGTTTCTCAACGCGGGCCAAAACCCGGCGTATTTCAACGGAACTCATGGAGAACCGTTCGAACTCCAGCAGATATTTTGCCACGGACCAGCCGTCATTTTCCTTGCCTACGCGATTTTTCTTTGGGACACGTACATCGTCGAAGAACACCTGGTTCAATTCATGGACACCTTCCAGGTTTATGATAGGCTTTACAGTGATGCCTGATGACTTCATGTCGATCAGTAGGAAAGATATGCCCTCTTGACGTTTGCCTTCAGTAGAGGTGCGCACCAGTGCAAACATCATGTTGGCGTGTTGGGCGTAGCTGGTCCAGATTTTTGTGCCATTTACGATGTAGTCATCACCATCGCTGACAGCCGCGGTGCTAAGCGCCGCGAGATCGGAGCCGGAGCCCGGTTCGGAGTAACCCTGACACCAAAAATCCTCTCCACTCAGGATACGGGGCAGGTATTGGTCCTTTTGCTCATTCGTGCCGTAACCGATCAACATGGGCCCGCACATCTTCAGGCCCATGGGTATTAGAGCTGGAGCCTCAGCGCGGGCACACTCCTGGGTAAATATATAATGTTGTATTGGGGTCCAATTCGTGCCGCCATATTTTTCTGGCCAGTCAGGCGCGGCCCAACCCTTGGAATACAGGATGCGCTGCCAGTTCATAGCAGTGTCGATGTCCTGCCATAAACTGGTGCGCTTGCGTGCGCCGTCACGTAAATCCTCGGCCAAGGTATCGTCAAGAAAGGCGCGAATATCAGCCCGAAACACTTCATCCGCCGGTGATAGTTTTATATCCATGGCTAAATCCTCTACGATGCCATTCTAGCCCGAACCAGTTTCTGCGGCGACCTCTGCCTCGAAGTCTCCGGTCTCAGTTCGTTTTCCGGATTTCCAGTAATCATAATGAGCCATGTAGGTTTCCAGCATCTTGTCCAAAGGCGGCTCCGTAAATTCTCCCCGAAAATTCAGATACTCCATGTGGCGATTACCGGCATTGTCGAATTCGTGATATATGGAATCAACCTCGCCATCGAACTCAAGTGGCTTCAATCCGAATTTTTCGCATAGCTCAACGTTAAACGCCGGTGTTGCCTTCAGCCATTGGCCTTCGAGAAAAATTGCGGTGTAGCCGTGCCAATAAAATGTATCGGTTTTCATCCGCTCCCGCATCTTGCCGGTGGACAGGTGGTTTCGCACATCAGCGAAGCCCAGGCGGGCGGGGATACCTTGGGCACGGCATACGGCGGCGAGCAGGACTGCCTTTTGCACACAATAACCCTTCATCTCCGCCAAAGTCTTGCTAGCCTTCATACCGGCAACATCGAGGGATGAGGCATAGGGGTCGTACCGGATGCCATCTCGAATTTTGTAATATAATCTGACGGATTTTTCTTTATTTGTGGGCGCGCCTCGCACCGATTTAGCAGCAAGGGCCAGGACGTCCGGATGGCAACTTTCTACCATGGGTCCAGGTTTTAAGAATTCGCTCAAATTCTTGGCCATATAGTTTCTCCTCTTATCCGTCAAATCGCACCACATTCCCGCAATGCGACAATGCCCTCGGCGCTGTATCCAAATTCGGTCAGTAATTCCCCAGTGTGCTGGCCTAGGGTGGGAGGCGGAGTATCTGTGGCAGGTGTGCCCTCGGATGCCATAAAGCCTAGTCCTGGAATAGTAATATTCCCTTCAATGCCGTCCGGGGCGGGTAAGGTTCGCAGAATATCGCGGTGGCCAACCTGCCCCTCCTTGATGGCCTGTGGCACGGTAAGAACGGGTGCCGCGGGCACGCCCTCGGCTCGCAGGTTTTCCAGCCAATGGTCGGTTGGCCTGGTTTTGATCAGGTCCTTTAGTTCCCCATAGATTTCCAGGCGGTTTGCAACGCGGCTCTGTTCCGACTGATAGCGTTTCTGCTCTGCCCATTCCGGACGGCCTAATCCACGGCAAAGTGGCGGAATTAGGTGGTCGGTGAAGACGGAGATATTGATGTGTCCGTCCGCTGTTTCATAAACATCCGTCGTGGTTTGCATGGTCGCAGATTGGTTGCCCAACAACTGCGGCTCCGTCCCGTTGATGAGGTAGCGGTTGATCGCGAAGCTGATCAGAGACATCACAGAATCCGTCATCGCCACATCCAGGTGCTGTCCTCGGCCCGTCGCTAGTCGGCGGTACAGAGCAGAGGCAATCGCAAAAGATGCTGTCAGTCCGGTGGTCATGTCGGCGACGGGAAAACCAATTCTGATTGGTCCCTCTTCTGGCGTTCCAGTCAGGGACATCAAGCCTGAGACGGCTTGGATCGCTCCGTCATAGGCACCTGCGGTGGCTGCGGGCCCCTCTTGTCCGAACCCGGATATGGAACAATAGACGATATCCGGCTTGATCTTCTTGACGTCATTATAACTAAGACCGAGGCGTTTCATGACGCCAGGTTTGAAATTCTCAGCCACCACATCGGCACTTTTGATCATCTTATGCACGACCTTCTTTGCCCCGTCGTTTTTCAGATCGAGGGCGATGCTGCGTTTGCCGCAGTTGAAGCCGACAAAGACGGGACCTAGCCCGCGTAGCGCCCATTCCCCTTCCGCCATCAGGTTGCGGGTTTGATCGCCAATACCTTTCATTTCGATCTTGATTACGTCCGCGCCTAAAAGCGCCATATTCGCCGTGGCCACCGGCCCAGATAACACCTGTGTGAAATCGATCACACGGACCCCTTCAAATGCTTTTGTCATCCTATTCCTCCTGCGCTGATCAGCTCGGCATGGCCCACCCACCACATGCCCCTTTGGAAGAATGGGTGTTTGACATTGAAGGTTTGGGTCAATTCCGTTCTCATGAGGAACACTTATTTTATTTGAACGTTACGATGGCGTTCATCTACATATCGCAAGTCCTGAGATTAGAAGCGAGGAATTTGTCTTCATGGCGCCACCAACAGCCCAGACGATGTCACCAACAATGCGTTATGCCGACGGCGACTTTGACCGCGGGGCCGAGTGGCGCGAGGACGCCTCCTGGTTGGATGAACAGCTCGCCTCGCCGGTGTCGAGGGTTTATCCGATCTGGCGGCATCGGTTTCTGTTTTCAGACGATGTCACCCCTCTCACTCTTTCGCCTCAGGATGCAGGCGAATTGGGAGGTCTGGAACGAGCTGTCCTGCTGGGTATCATCGAACGGACCGTCCACTTTGCCCTGGATATTTCCAATTTGTCCGAAGATTGCCTGCCCGCTACATCACATGACCTGCGTGATGTGGCCATGCACCTGTCCGATCGGATGGCCGCTATGTTGGCGTTTGGGCGGGGCATGTCTGTTTGGCACCAGGATCACCGGCACTGCGGCCGCTGTGGTGCCCCGACGGCCGCGGAACGAGCCGGGCATTTGCGGCGCTGCACTAGTCATGTATGCGGACGGATGCATTTCCCCCGCACCGATCCTGCCGTCATTACTTTAGTGATAGATGGTGAGCGGTGCCTCTTGGCCAAACGCGCTTCCCTTGCCATCCCCAGATTTTCAACCGTGGCCGGTTTTGTGGAGCCTGGTGAGACCTTGGAAGACGCCGTCCGTAGGGAGGTCGCGGAAGAGGTTGGTGTCACGACTGGCGTGGTACTGTACCGGGCCTCTCAACCTTGGCCATTTCCCTCGTCCCTAATGATGGGTTTCTGGGCCCGTGCGACCGATCCTAGGATTATGGTCGACGGTGAGGAAATTAGCGAAGCAGCCTGGTTTACGCGGGCGGATATCGTTCAGGGACTGGATGATGAGACGCTCATTTTGCCGCCCGAGGATTCCATCTCTCGCCGTTTGGTGGAGGATTGGAGAATTTTGCCCGAGGGTGCAAAAATCGAAGGTTTGGTGTGACGTAGTCTAATTTCGCGTTATATTATCCTTGGCAGCATAGCTCGGTGCTTGCAGCGACCTAAGCGGTTTACTCCCTGAGCCATTAAAATATGTTAAGGCAGTTGGAGGAGATGGTGCATTCTTAACGGGATGAGGCCCTTTCCCTTGAACATTTTGGAAGGAAGAGCGAGATGGTTGAAGCTTATATTTACGATCATGTACGTACGCCACGAGGCAAGGGACGGGCTAGTGGCTCCCTCCATTCGGTAACGCCGATCGAACTGGCTTCGACGGCGCTGCGGGCCATCCGGGATAGAAATGAGCTTGATACCGCTCACGTAGATGACGTGATGCTGGGCTGCGTCGCACCGGTGGGCGAACAGGGCGCTGATATCGCCAGGGTCGCCGTGATTAACTCAGACTACGCTGAAACTACTGCCGGTGCGCAAGTTAACCGGTTCTGCGCCTCGGGCCTCGAGGCGGTAAACATTGCTGCGGGGCAAATCATGTCAGGGCAGTCGGACATGGCCATCGGCGGAGGCGTAGAAAGCATGAGCCGCGTGCCTATGGGGTCGGACGGCGGCGCTTGGGCGACGGATCCTGCTGTGGCATTTCACAGTTATTTTGTCCCGCAAGGTATATCCGCCGATTTGATTGCCACCAAATTCGGCTATTCCCGCGATGATGTGGACAGTTATGCAGTCGAAAGCCAAAAACGGGCGCAAAACGCCTGGGACGAGGGTCGGTTCGAAGGCGCTATTGTGCCGGTGGTAGATATCAACGGCACTACGGTCCTGGACAATGACGAACACATGCGGCCCGAGACGGATATGCAATCTCTGGCCTCTCTTGACCCGTCGTTCGGGAATATCGGCGAGCAATTCGGTTTCAACTCAGTCGCAATTCAACGCTATCCAGAAGTTGAAAAAATTGAACATGTTCACCACGCGGGTAACTCATCGGGTATTGTCGACGGGGCAGCCGCCGTTTTGTTGGGCAGCAAGGAAATTGGAGAGAAACTAGGCCTGAAAGCCAGGGCTCGCATTCGCGGTTTTGCCTCCATCGGCTCAGAGCCGACTATTATGCTCACTGGGCCGTCGCTCGCGGCCGAGAAAGCACTGAAACGCGCTGGCATGGACAAGGGCGATATCGACATTTGGGAACTAAACGAGGCCTTCGCGGCGGTGGTCCTCCGCTTCATGGAGGTGCTGGAAATTGACCATAACAATATCAACGTCTGTGGCGGGGCCATCGCCATGGGCCATCCCCTTGGCGCCACGGGTGCAATGATCTTGGGTACTGTGTTGGATGAGTTGGAACGCACCGGCAAAAGCACGGCACTTACTACTCTATGCGTAGGTGCAGGCATGGGCACTGCGACGATTATCGAACGCCTATAAGGACGAAGACTATGATCGACTATGATGTGGATGGCGATGGCGTTGCCACGATCACCTGGAATGTTTCCAACCGGCCCATGAATGTCATGAACAATGATACTATGGCGGCCTATGGCGAAGCGGTGGAAAAGGCTGTTGCTGACGAGGCTGTTAAAGGCGTGATTGTCACCTCCGCGCACAAGGAGTTCCTTGTCGGCGCTGATCTTTCGGTCATGGGTGATGGCGATTTATCCATGTTGAAGGAATTCATGGAATGGGTGCATGGCAAATTCCGGCGAATGGAAACTGGTGGGAAACCCTTTGTCTCCGCAATTAACGGCCATGCCCTGGGTGGCGGGTACGAGCTTTGCTTGGCCTCCCATTACCGCATCGCTGCTGATAATCCAAAAATTAAGATTGGACTGCCTGAGGCCAAGATCGGCCTATTACCTGGCGGTGGCGGCACGCAGCGGCTATCTCGCCTAATCGGAATGCAACAGGCCCTGCTTTTGATGTTGGAAGGCAAGGAACTTGCGCCTGACGCTGCCAAGAATATTGGCATGATTGATGAAGTTGTGCCGGCAGATGGACTATTAGCGGCGGCAAAGGCCTGGGTTCTAGGCGCTGGGCAAAAGAACAAGGTGCAGCCTTGGGATAAACGTGGCTTTAAAATTCCCGGCGGTGCAGTGCAATCGCCAAGTGGGCAGCAGGCCTTCATGGCTGGTAACGCGATGTTGCGCCAGCGCACCTACGGAAATTATCCAGCGCAACAGAACATCATGTCATCTGTTTATGAGGGCTGTCAGGTAGATATAGATACTGGGTTGGCGATTGAGATTCGCTATCTGATCGCTACGGCCTTGACGCCGGAATGCCGCAACATGATCCGCCTGTTTTTTGCTATGACAGAAGCGGGCAAGGGCGCCGGGAGACCCAAGGAGATCGCCGAGGCTACATTCGCGAAGATTGGTGTACTGGGTGCAGGTATGATGGGCGTGGGCATCGCATATGTAACTGCCATGGCCGGATTTGATGTGGTGCTGTTAGACATGTCTCAGGACAGCGCCGATAAGGGTAAGGCCAATGCCGCAGAACTATTAAAAAAACGTGTCTCTCGCCAACGCATGGATCAGGAGACTGCTGACGCCACCCTGGCCCGTATTCATGCGACGGCTTCCTTCGACGATTTAGCGGGTTGCGATCTAGTAATCGAAGCAGTATTCGAGGATCGTGCGGTCAAGGCGAATGTGACGAAAAAGGCCCTCGCCGTGACGGGCGACGAAATAATTTTTGCATCCAACACTTCCACCCTGCCCATCACAGGTCTTGCTGCTGCGTCCGGTCGCCCCGACAATTTTATTGGGCTGCACTTTTTTTCACCTGTGGACCGGATGCCGTTGGTGGAGATCATCATGGGTGAGGGGACTTCACTAGAAGCCTTGGCCAAATCCATCGACTATGTGAAGGCGATCCGCAAGACACCTATCGTAGTAAAGGATGCCCGGGGCTTTTATACGTCACGGGTGTTCGGGACTTATGTCCGTGAAGGGCTGGCCTTATTGGCAGACGGTGTTGCGCCGGCGTTGATAGAGAATGCTGGCAAGATGGCGGGCATGCCGGTCGGACCTTTGGCAATGGCGGACGAGGTTTCCATTGACCTGATGTACAAGATCGGCAAGCAGACCAGGGAAGACATAGGTGATGAGTATGTGGCGGTGCCGGGAGATGATCTGGTAGCCACGATGGTCGAGGATCTGGGGCGCATGGGCAAAAAGGCCGGCAAGGGTTTTTATGATTACCCTGAAAAAGGCTCCAAGCATTTATGGCCCGGTCTCACCGATTATTGTCCACTAGCCGGGGAACAGCCGGACGTAGAGGAAGTGAAGAAACGCCTAATTTATATTCAATCCGTAGAGGCCGTACGCTGCATGGAAGAGGGTGTGATCGCCGAAAAGCGGGATGTCGACGTGGGTTCAATTATGGGATGGGGGTTTCCGCCATTCAGGGGCGGTGTGTTGAGCCTGGTGGATACCATTGGAATTCATGAATTCGTAGCTGAGTGTGATCATCTGGCCCAGTCCCACGGACCCCGCTTTACCCCGTCAAAACTGTTGCGGGACATGGCGGCCAGGGGTGAAGGTTTTTACGGTAAAGCAGCGTGAGGAAATAATGCTTTTTCAGGAAGTTATCTATAGCGTTGAGCAAGGTGTCGCGGTCGTGACCTTGAACCGGCCTGACCGGTTGAACGCCATGACCCTGACTATGGCTGGCGAGGTCCGGGCCGCCATGCAACAAGCCAGCGATGATGACGAGGTGCGGGTTATCGTATTGACCGGCGCGGGACGAGGGTTCTGTGCTGGAGCCGATGCGGCTCGGCTACAGGGTCGGGTCAGCGGGATAGCGGTGGAGGAAGAAGAAGCCCCGCCATTTACCGGTGCGATAGAGGGTGGCCTGGATCTGCCGCAGGCGTTCGCAGCAAAATACGCTTGGATCGCCACAGTCCCCAAGCCGGTGATCGCTGCCGTTAACGGTCCTGCGGTGGGCGTCGGTATGGTGCTGCCCATGTTCGCTGACATCCGGTTCGCCTCTGACACTGCTCGTTTCGGCACGGCGTTTTCCAAACGCGGCCTGGTCCCGGAATACGGTCTAGGCTGGCTCTTGCCGCGACTAATTCAGCCTTCAAAAGCCTTTGATCTTCTCTACACGGCCCGGCTGGTGGATGCGGACGAGGCCGTCGACATGGGCCTGGTGGACAAGGTGTTTCCCACCAACGAGCTATTACCTGCCGCCATGGACTATGCTCGGGAATTGGCCACGGCCGTTTCACCGCGCTCAAACCGCGTGGTTAAGCGGATGGTTTATCAGGGGCTGGATCAGGGCTTTGATTCAGCTATGGAACAATGTCTGGCAGATATGGCCGATGCCCAAAAATCTGATGATTTCAAGGAGGGCATCGCCGCTTGGAAAGATAAACGAGTACCGATTTTTACGGGTACGTAGAATTATTCGCCGGCTAGTAAATTTCAAATCCAAGCCAGCTCCGCGTAGTTAAAATATTCCAGCTTCCAGGCCGGCCGCCATCGCGGCACCCAGCTCATGACATTGATCCACGAATTCCTCCCGCCAATCGCCGCGTAGGATGATAGGTTCCTGCACCGCGCGCCAGCGCAGGCCGGTCACGATTGTCTCGATCCCGCGCCGGGTGCCCGTGCCGTCGTGACCGGCCCGGATATAAAGGCAGTAGGGGCGGCCCTGGGTCTCCTCTAGGCAGGGATAATAGCTGCGGTCGAAAAAGTCTTTCATGGCGCCGCTCATATAGCCAAGGTTTTCGGTCGTGCCAAGAATGATGCCGTCGGCAGCCAAAATTTCGTCTGGACCAGCCTGGAACGGGGTCTTGCCGATGATTTCCACTCCGTCATTCTCCCCGGCTCCGGCCAAAACTGCATCAAACAAACGTTTTGTGTTAGGTGAAGGGACGTGGGCGACAACAAGCAGGCTTCGCGTCATCCGTTGTTCAGGGCTTCCAACCCCAGCTCCTGACGCAATTCGACCGTAGCTTCGGCTTTGGGGGCTTCCAGCGGAATGCCTGTAGCATCCGCCATACGGGTATAGGCGTTAAAGGCGGCAATCGTCGCCGCCGCGTCCACCATGGCGGCCTCGCCTAACGTTTCTACGATGGTCGTTCGGGTAGCGGCAATACGGGCTTTGTCGCGGTCCATGATGGCTTCGACAAACTCATTCAGCATGTTTCCCTGGGGCAGGCCCGATTCCTGGACACTGCCATCCATAATTAGGGAAAGGTCGTATTCGTTGCCAGTATGTTTGCCGCTCACCCGGAGCCGCGCCGCATGGGAGGTGGTTCAGTAATAGCAACCAAGAAGCGCCGAGGCACGGGCTGCCAAGAATTCCATCTGCGCACGCGATATGCCACGTTCTAGTCCCTCCAGTTCATAAATACGGGGGTCTTCCATATATAGCGCGTTCAGGAGTTCCCATAGGCGCCGGGTCTCGTCAGGCACCAGGGTTAGTGAGCGCCGGATGTAAAAGTGGCTCTCATTATCATAAAAATCCATGAAATCAGGCCCTGCATCCTCTGGCGCAATGGTTGCGGCCCAGCCTGGTCCGGGCCTGGCTTCCGGTGCGTGGCGCCTGGGCGGTTGACCCGTTGCAGCGTCAGGAAAAGAGGGAGTTTCCATGCCGATGGCAGTTGTGAAACAGTCGGTCACTACGGCCTGTACGGTCACGCTGATGACTTCGATTATCTCGTCCTCCGCTATGCCGCTATCCAGAGCTTCTTGGTACCAGCGTTGGCTAAGGCGCCCCGGATCGGTGACCACGCGGTGTATGACCTCAACCCAGGCCGGGGCCAAAATTCCCAATGCGGCATGGTTACCGTCCACGGCATAGGGCGAGACCGAGCTTTTGCGTTTCCGACACAAAGGACAATCCCAGGCATTGCGAGCTTCTGCTACAACGGCCAGGCGTTGGGCGCCATCTAGCCAGGAACCGGGTTGGGTCAGACGCTCATGATTTCGATTAAGGGCGACCGCCAGATCTACGCGCATGACTACTGGAGAGGCATCGTAAGGCCGGGCCATCAGGCCTCCAATTCTGTATCCCAGTAGAGGAAATCACTCCAGCTTTCGTGCAAATAATTGGGCGGAAAAGCACGGCCCCGATCATGCAGTTGTCGAACTGTGGGGCGATTGGGGGCCATTCGGGGTCGCATGCCGCAGTCTATGGACATGCGCCCGCCCTTACGCAGATTGCAAGGCGCGCAGGCGGCGACGACGTTTTCCCAGGTAGTGCGGCCGCCCCGGCTGCGGGGAATGACATGATCAAACGTCAGATCATGCTTGGCGCCGCAGTATTGGCAAATGAACCGGTCCCGCAAAAATAGGTTGAAACGGGTAAATGCAGGGAATTTAGCCGGTTGGATATACCGCTTTAGCGCCACAACGGAAGGCAGATCCATGACGAAACTGGGTGAGTGGATTACCCGGTCATAGGCCGAAAGTACTTGCACACGCTCAAGGAATACCGCTTTAACCACATCCTGCCAGGACCATAAGGATAATGGATAATAACTCAACGGCTGAAAATCGGCGTTGAGCACCAAAGCGGGGCTGCGATCAAGTGTGGCCTCCATGACCTTCCTACGTAATTTTGACTAGAACAAACTCAACTGGAATAATCGATTCTTTGGATTTTGGCAATTTTGCGCCAATTTTTCCAGGTAAAAAATTCTACGGCCATCTAGGCCACGGTACCGCGGTTTGTCATGTGCCTGTAATGCAGCCATGTTGTGCGCGCTGCGAAGGTGCGGTAGGGACGCCAGGGTTCTGCCAACACTAGCATTTCTTTCATGGTGGGTCGGGGGTCAAGCCCCAATAGATCGCGAATGCCTTCCATCAAGGCCACATCAGCGGCCGGCCAGATATCCGGACGCTGCAACGCACCAAGTAGGTAAACTTCGGCTGTCCAACGGCCGATACCTTTGATCCGGGTTAGGGATACAATGACATCCTCGTCTTCCAAGTGTGGCAATTTGCGGAAATTTAGTCGGCCGTACGCGACTTCTTCAGCTAAACTGCGAGCACAGATGGCTTTTGCTCTTGATAGGCCAAAGCCACGCAAATCATCCTCATCCAAGGCTAGCACGGCGCTGGCGTTGACCCGGTCCAGGCCTTTTCGCAGCCGCCCCCAAATTGCATTGGCGGAAGCGAGAGAGACTTGTTGCTGCACGATAGTCTTGAGGACTGTTTCGAATCCACCAGGCCTTTTTCGCGATGGTGGCTCGCCATGTTGCCGCAAAACCGCGGCAAATCTCGGTTCCATTCGGGCGATTTGGTGAAATCCGTCTTCCAAGGCTTAAACGTCTACCGGCGTAGGGCCAACGGGCCGCTTCTGGTCCAAAAGGTCTGGCTCAGCGTTCGACCAGGCGACCATTGTTGGACAATAGTTGGAGAAACCCATATCTGGACAATCGAAACATCCTTGGCGGGACCTAGCGCCGATGTTGCCATCCTTATAGTTCTTCTTCACCACGTGTCTGTGTTCCTTTGATAGACGTAGGTATTGCACTATTTACTGTTGCGACGGGGTCTGGGTGTTCAGACCCGATTGGACCATTTGCTCTGCCATACTGGTGATGTTCATTCCCGGACTCAAGTACTGCCTGGTTACAACAACGATGTCCTTAGCGGCCCGTATACCTTGCTCGATGATGACAGATCCGGCTACTAGGACCGTGAATTTATCACCCGACGTGGTATCCTCCTGAACAATCATTTATCCATCTGATAGCCAATAGGCTCGCTATTGTCACAATCCCCTGTCCTGCGATTTGCCCCTAGTCCCACCGGGCGTCTGCATCTGGGAAATGGTTTTTCGGCGCTGTACAGCTTCGATGCCGCCCAGCGTTTGGGCGGTAGATTTTTGCTGCGGGTAGAGGATATTGACCGGAACCGCTGTCGGCTGGAGCATGAAGCAGCCCTGTTAACCGATTTGGAGTGGCTGGGGCTAACGTGGGAGCGACCGGTACGCCGCCAATCCGAGCACATGGATGACTACGCCGCGGCCTTGGCGCGTCTGGATACAGAGGAATTAACATATCCCTGTTTTTGCACCCGAAAACAAATCGCCAGAGAAATTGCTGCAGCTCCGTCGGCACCCCATGGCCCGGATGGCCCCCTTTATTCTGGAACATGCAGAAACCTATCTTTCGGTGAACGCCAAGATCGCGTCGAGGGAGGTGAAGCCTATGCTATACGTTTGGACTGTGCCCAGGCAGGAAAGCGCCTATCATCCGACCTGTCATGGCATGACCGCACTCAGGGGCGACGGCCATTGAATGCGGAGCTGCACGGCGATGTCGTGCTGGCCCGGAAGGATGTACCCACGTCCTATCATCTGGCTGTCACTATCGATGATGCGCTACAAGGTGTCAGCCACGTTACGAGAGGGGCGGATTTATTCTCGGCTAGTCATGTGCACCGACTATTGCAGGCATTATTGGATCTGCCGACACCGGAATATGATCATCATCCACTGATTAACGACGACCAGGGTGTGCGCTTGGCCAAGCGCCATGGCGGGGCCAGTTTAGCTCATTTGCGAGAATCCGGCATGGATCCGGCAAAATTGCGTAGTTCTTTTGGGTTTGCGTTTTAGGAGGTCTGAACGAGGACGACTATTACCGCGGCGAATTTGAAAAATGGGCTTTTGGCACTGTGCAGTGAGGGTTTTACGGCAATTGGCTTAGGGTCAATTTCGTCATTCTTGTTGAGATGGAGTTTCGACAGCGCTTTAACATCCTCTAGAGGAGGGTGTACGCCCGCTTCAGTTTAAACGTAGGTTAGGAGAGGATCAATGAGCTATGAGAACATCATTTATGAAAAACGGGGGCCAATTGCCTACGTTGTACTGAACCGACCGGACAAGCTGAATGCCCTGTCTGAGGACTTGCAGCTTGAAGTTCAAAGCGCGCTGGAGGATGCCGGTTGGTTAGACGAGGAAATCCGAGTAATCGTGCTTAAGGCGTCGGGACGTGCGTTCAGCGCAGGTTTTGACATCACAACCACTAACAAGATCAACGCGGTCAAGCGGCGGGCTCGCTTCCTTAAGGGCAAGACATTCAGTGCATCAGCCTGGTGGGATGTGTTCTGGAATAATCCGAAACCAATCATCGCCCAGATACATGGATTTTGTATAGCTGGGGGACTTGCTACTGCCAACTTTTGCGATCTACGAATTTGTTCGGAGGATGCAAAATTTGGAGCGCCAGAGATCCGCACTGGCGGCCCCTACATACCGGCCGTTTGGCCCTGGATGGTCGGCATGACCAAGGCGCGTGAATTACTATACACCGGGAACCTGATCGACGCTGCCGAGGCGAAGAGGTTGGACCTGGTGAACGAGGTGGTGCCGCTCGAGGAACTGGACGCGGCGGTGGAACGCCAGGCGTTGACTATCGCGAAACTTCCCGCCGCCACAGTGGAGTACAATAAGAAGCTTATCAATATGTCATACGAGTTGATGGGCGTGCGTCAAGTGGTGGAACGCTCCATGGAGCTGGAAGCCATTGCCTTGGCGAGCACGGACTCCTCGCCCGAGATCGAAGAGTTTGACAAGATCCGGGAGAAGGACGGTTTGAAGGCCGCGTTGAGCTGGAATGCCGATCGCTTCGCTGAAGAGGATGCCTGGTTCAAGAAGTCCCGGGAGCGCGGCTGAGAACCGATAGCGGATTGGTCGGGTTTGCATGGTTCATGTGGCAACTATTCAATCTTGCTGGGCAGCCATGTGGCTAGTTCCGGTATCCAGACTAGAAGAGCTAGTACGAACAATTCGATGACAATAAAGGGCAGGGCGGAGCGTATGACTTGCCCTAAAGTTACCTCGAACTGGGCTACGCCCTTCATTACGTAAAGCAACAGACCAAAGGGCGGGGTGAGTAGGCTGATTTCCATGGTGATCAGCATCAGTACCATGAGCCAGATAACGTCAATGTTAAAGACCACTTGCAGCGACTGGCTACCTAAAAGGAAAAACGGAAGGGTCAGCAACAACATGCTGACCTGGTCCATGAAGGCGCCCAGGAACAGCAGCACTACCATCATGGCGATTACCACCGTGATCGGCGTCAAATCCAATTTTGTGATTTGCTCCAAGAGGCCGTCCGTTGCGCCGGAGTTAGATAGGGCCTGGCTGAACACGAGGGAACCGGCGATAATAAAAAGAATCATGATGTTGATCTTGGCCGTCTCCATCAGGGCCTTGGCTACCTGCCGCCAAGAGAAATCTGCGCCCTCGATACCAGTGATCCGGATAATGGTCTTGAATAGTCGGAAGAAGTAGCAGACCGCTAGGGCCGCAACGCAGCCTAAGGCCGCTGCCTCGGTCGGCGCGGCCAGCTTGAAGAAAATACTGCCGACTACGACGACGAAAATTACCAGCAATGGCAGGATGTAAAAGACGAATGGCAGCACTCGGTTCACGGCACGGCAAAATCTTCCGTCATAGGTCAAATTCACAACCTGACGGCCACCCAGGTTCAGGCTGATGCTCAGGGGTTGATCCAGGCTGCCCTGGTCGGGCACATAGGCTGGGGCGAGCTTGGGATTGATTAGGCATCTGCCTACTACATAGGCAAAGAACAGGAATGCCATAAAAACACCGGGTACAATGCCGGCGATGAGTAGCTGTGCCACCGACTGTTCAGCCAGACTGGCGAGCAGTACCGCGAGGGCCGAGGGCGGGATCAGCATAGCAATGCCGCCAACGGCCATGATCGGGCCCATGGCGATGGTAGGCTGATAGCCACGTTTGATCATGTCTGGAAGTAGCACCGATCCGAGTATGGCAGTGTTAGCAATGGTGGACCCTGAAAGCGACGAGAATACGGTGCCGCCGACGATGGAAACCACGGCCAGGCGCCCTGGCACCCGTGAAATCAGCCGGTCAATCGCACCAATGGCCTTGAAGGCGACCCCTGTCTGCAACAGGATTTCGCCCATCAGTAAGAACAGGGCAATGGGCGCCAGGGTAAATTTTATGGCATTGTGGAATTCGATTGGCATGAATACCAACCCGATATCGCCATTTATGAATATGAAGGTGCCAAGAACATTGGCGGCGAAAAAGGCAAAGGCCACTGGCAGGCCAAGGAACATTAGGGCGCAGACGGTACCGAGAAGGAGTGTAAGTGCAAAATACCACTCCATAGCTCAAAATCCCGATTTAGCGATATAGTCTTCCTGCGCAATTGCCGTTGCCCGGCGCATGCGAAATAGGAACTCTATGGCGAGCAGCAGAAATGACAGTGCAAAGACTGCCAGCATGTACCAATTGGCTATACGCAAATCCTTATCAGGCAGGGTCCCGTCCTCAAACTCGGAGATCGCCGCGCGGCAGCCATAGTAGAATAGAAAAAGGCATAGCACGGTAGCGGTGGCATCCACGACCCGTTCCAACCGCACCGCTTGCGGGCGAGGCAAGGCGGTAACCAGCACATCCACTCGCACGTGGGCCCCCTGTTGCAGTACCCATGGTGCGCCGATAAACACACCCACGTACAGGGTGTATTCCACCGCTTCGTACAGCCACCAAATGCCGCCCAGTTCGACTTTCACCAGCGCTAGATTAAGGGGTACCAACAAGGCTATCAGTCCGATGGATGCGGCGACAAGACTAGCCAGAAACACCGTGAATTTGTTAAAGGCCGTCTCGAACGCGGCAATCTGCTGGCGCATGGGCTGTTCCAGGAACGCGGGCGGGGAAACGGGCCGAAGACGCGGGGCGGCGGGCCCCCGCGGCCCCGCGTTAGGACTAGGCTACTTGGTGAACAGCTTCCGCAGCATGGGACCGTGTTTTGGACTTCGGTCCAGGACCTCTTTCCAGCCTTCTGTCACAGCCGCCTTAACCCATTTTTCCCGCTCAGCCCCTTCCAGAGTAATGGTTTTCATGCCTTCCGACGCCATCCAGTCCTTTTGCTTTTTCAAGGCGGCCTGGAATTCCCCGCTTGTAGTCTCGGACTTGGCCTCGAAACTCATAGCCACTTTGGTCAGGAAATCCTGCACATTTTTGTCCAGGGTGTTCCATTTCTTCAAATTGGCCAGGGTGTGAAGGGTGGCATGATAGAAGCCGGGCTCGACACGGTATTTTGTTACCTTGATCCATGGCTTAACCCAACCCAGGGCGGGCCAACCGTATCCCTGCACTGTATTGTTTTCCATGTAGGTATAAACCTGGGCGATATTGGACCGCTGGGTCGTCGCGCCCAAGGACTTAAAAAACGCAGTGTAGACCGGCGCTACGCGTAGATGCAGACCCTTCAGATTGGCTCCGGCGATGGGCTTGCTAAGCCATAGATGGAAGTTTCCAAAATCATGATGCTTGGCGATGAAGTGAATATTCTTTGCGTGCAGCAGCTTCTGCAGATAGTCAAGGCCGCCGTTCTTGCGCAGTTCTGCATAGGGATAGTCGGAGAAGCGCATCACTGGCGCTTCCGGCAGGACATTGCCGAAATAGGCTTCCGTGCAACCGACAATGTCATATGCGCCTTTAGACATTTTTTGCGTCAAAGTGAAGGGGCTTCCGATGGCGGGTGCTCCGCCGACCAGTTTTAACTGAACTAGGCCCTTACCTTGTTTGTTGATTTCCTTAACCACTGCCTCGAAAGGCTTGGACGGCGGGCTGCCGACCGGAAAGCAACTGGCGGCAGTCAATGTAACCTCCGCCCGTGCCGATACGGTCATCAGGCCGACGGTCGCGAGAGCCGCGACGATTAACGCGCTTTTTCTAACCATTAGTTGGACCCCCCAGATTATTCCTATGTCATTTAAGAATATTAGCAATATTGCAGGCGATCGGACAGGCATTTCACTTCTCACATCGCATGGCTCTTAGAACAAGACGTTGAACAACTGCAGCCGAAGTAATTGGTAAATGGTAATTATCTTGAACCTGTTCGGTTAGCCCGAATAGGGGTTACTTTGATCGTGACAGGTGTATTAAACGGTGCCAGGACGTTGTCGGCCTTTATACCGCCAGAGCCGTAGATTTGCCCATATAGTCAAACGGCACCGTGACCTACCGACATTGTGGAGGCGCGGTATCTGGTCGATAATTGGATATAGAAAATCTCAAGCTGTCACCCTGAACATTGATTGAGTTTTCTGCGCGCGGGTGGTAACGGCTCCGGCACACAAATGCAGCGTGTGCCGTCGCTACTTTGACGGCGGGCGCTTGTGGACCTATTGTTTTGCTAACCTAGTATTTCAACCATTGGGGAGATGCCTGAGATGGACAAGAAATATCATCTAATTAGTTCCGTAACTTGACCGTGGGTTCAGCGCGCCGTGATTCTTTTGCGTGCGAAAGACGTTGATTTTGAAGTCACCTACATTGATCTACAAAAAAAACCGGACTGGTTTCTGAAAATCTCGCCGCATGGCAAGGTGCCCGTGTTGTTAGTGGATGATGAACCTTTGTTTGAATCCAACGCCATCGCGGAATATCTGGAGGATGTGATCCTGCCGGCGAAACATCCTAACGATCCCTTCAAACGTGCACGTAACCGAGCCTGGACCGATTACGTGCCTGATTTCTCCAAGGGCATAAACATTTACTACACCAAATCCCAGGATGAATTAGAGGCTAAGCTAGCCGATGCGCCGAGGTTTTTGCAAAAGCTGGAAGACGCCATCGCCAACGAGCGTGAGAACGACGGCCCTTACTTTAACGGAGCGGATTTGTGTCTAGTGGATGCCGCCTATGCCCCATTTCTGCAACGCCTCTTGATGGTGGAGCAGTTTACCCAGACAGGCATGCTGCGGGATTTCCCTCTGGTGAAGGTCTGGG
>CAXGCE010000007.1:0-17563 GCA_964007795.1 uncultured Alphaproteobacteria bacterium
TTTGGCCGTGTTCGTGAAATAAAATTTGGTTCACAAATGGAAATTGCGAGTGTACTGGGTACGACCGCGACATACCGTAAGGTTAACTCCCTATATATGGCACAGGGACGCTTTTTAACCCTTGATGACGATAAAAAGAGTCGTCGTGTGGCTGTAATAGGACCCAGCCTGATAAACACATTAAATCTTCCTGCTGAGCCATTAGGGGAGTTCATACAGATTGCTGGGGAGTGGTTTAAAGTCGTCGGTGTTACCGTTAGTAAAGGTGAGCTTTTTGGAATTGATCAAGATAATATCGTCATAATGCCCTTTTCAACCATTCAAAGCTTAATTGGCCGTCAAACTAAACCCCAAATCACCATTCAACTTTCATTAGCACAGAATGTCGACAGCCAACAAGTCATATCTAAGATCCGTCGATTGCTCAGAAACAATCATAAATTATCACACGAACAAGAAGATGACTTTAAAATTCAAACACCCGAGCAATTAAGAAGTTCATTTACCAGCATTATTGATGGAATCACCATGGTGCTCGGCGGAATTGTCAGTATATCTCTGCTGGTTGGCGGAATAGGCATAATGAAGCATGGGAAGATTGTGCAGGTACGCTGCCTGAAAATTCTGGACGTCCTCGAATTTCTCCCAAGGCTTGGAGATCATCGCCATCTCGCGGGGAATGATGTTGCCGGTCATGTTCGCCGTGCCGTGGCCGCCCAGAGTCATCGTCGGCACGATTAGGCCCAGGTTGGGAGAACAGCAACACATCAGGCTCATTTCCGGCCGTTCACGGGCTATCTGGGCCACCTGGGCCACCCGGCCGGTTGATTCCTTTAGTAGTTTCACGTTGGAATGTTTGGCGATCTTCAGCACTTCCTCGGCGCTCAGGTCGGTCTTTACCCGTGGGGGGTTGTTGTAGATACCCAACGGGATTGTCGACGCATCGGCAACTTCCAAAAAATAGTCGACGATGTCTTCGTTGGAAGCACAGACATATGACGGAGCAGCGATCATCGCGCCATCGGCACCCTCGGTACCGGCCTGTTTCACATAGTTGATGGTTGCCTCGGTGGTAGAGCCGGTGCAACCGTACCACATTTCCATGCCCGGCCGTTTTTGTTTCATAGTTTCGCGCACGATGGCATGGCGTTCCTCCGTGGTCAGCGTGGACACCTCGCCACTAGAGCCCATGATTAGGACGCCTGAGGAGCCGTTCTCCTGCTGGAATTCGATCAAGGTGCGGAAGCCGCCAAAGTCAAGTGAATAATCCTGGTTCATCGGTGAAATCAGAGCCACGAAGGAGCCGGTCAGCAATGGTTTTGACATTTAATTTTCTCCCAACTTAGGCACGCGCCGTGGGCCGGGCAGCGACCCGATCAAACCACGCGTTCACATTAGCCAAATTCTCGGATGCACGCACCCCGACAGCCTTGCCCAGAACAATGGCGCATTGAAGTGTGATGTCGGCAACAGTGTAGGTGTCGTTGACGACGAAGTCTCTGTCGGCGATCTCGCCTTCCAGCCATTCAAATTTCGCCAATGTATTCTTGCGGCAAACCTCTCCCCATTCCGGGATTTGTGCAACAACACCTTTCCACATATCGTGGGTATGAACAAAAACCTGCATTAAGGGCATCAGAATTTCGATTTCCATACGCCGGTTCCACATTTCTACCTGGGCCCGTTCGAGAGCATCCCGGCCCAATAGGAACGGTTCGGGATGTATCTCCTCCAAGTAGCGGCAGATGGCAGCGGATTCGGTGATGCAAGTGCCATTGTCCAATTCCAGAACCGGCATCTTGCCTAGTGAGTTCTTAGTAAGAAATTCGGGGCGCTGGTTTTCACCCTTAGTCATATCCACGGGTTGGGTCGGAATGTCCAAGTCCTTTTCGGCGATGAATATGCGTACCCGGCGGGCATTTGGAGAGGCAGGGAGATCGTAGAGTTTCATTTTCGGGTGGTTCTCACAGTTTGATTCCGTAAAATATCAGTCTTGTAATAAGATAATGTGTCTGGTCGGCGGCGTCACGTTCCCAACTTATGCCCAAGCGCATGCCCGATTTTTTAAGAGCGCAGTAGCAGTCTTTCTGTCATCGAAAAGGCTGTTGTGTGCCGATTGCCTTCCAAGCGGCAATAATCTCTGCGGCTCGTTTGCCGACCTGGGCCGCCGATAGGCCCGGTTGGTACAAGCTGGATCCTAATCCAAAGCCGCTAGCACCCGCCGCGATATAGGCTGCCATTTTGACCAGGGAGATGCCACCCACCGGGAACAATCCGCAATCTGGTGGCAAGACGGCGCGCCAGGCTTTCACGACCGTTGGCGGCAGGGTCTCACCGGGAAACATTTTCAGACCATCTGCCCCATGGGCCAAGGCGGTGAAGGCTTCAGTTGGCGTGGCGACACCCGGTAGGGAAATTAGGTCTTTTGTCTTGGTTTGCCGTATGATTTCGGGGTTGCTGTGGGGCATGACGATCAGACGACCACCAGCGGCGGCGATCCGGTCCACCTCAACTGGCGCCATCACCGTGCCTGCACCAATCAGGGCGCGATCGCGAAAAACCTCTGCCAATTTTTGAATGCTTTCCAGCGGTTGTGGAGAGTTGAGAGGAATCTCAATAATGCGGAAGCCCGCTTCATAAAGTGCGTGGCCAATTGCAAGGACTTCTTCCGGCTGAATGCCGCGCAGAATAGCAATTAGAGGCGGTTCCGCTAGTTGGCCGGCCAAAAAAATCATGACGCCACTAAACCTGCAGCCAGGGCAATGCGCCAATGTCCCCTGGCGGCTGCGTCTTTTGCTGCAGCTCGGCTGCGTAATCCGCACATCGCCAGGGCTTTTTCATAACGATGCGACAAATCCTGTCCGCCAACAATTGTGATGTCCGTGTTTGAAGTGTCGATCATGTCCCGTGCCTCAGTAATTTCGGCCCCGATTAACAAACCTGACAAATAATCTGCTACGCCGGATTCCGGCAGGTCTCCGAACAAAGCCAAGGTTCGCGCGCTGAATAGTGCTTGCAAGCTGGAGCCAGACTGCTCTCCCCAGGATACCCCCCGGCTGAATGCCTGGTCATCTGGTTTCGTGCCCGCCATCATACGGCCCAGGATTGTATGGTCCTTTAGCACCGCGAATAGTTCCCCTGTCATGAAGGTTGCAAACCAAATGATCTTGTTCTCCCGGACGAGGACCCATTTACTGTGACTACCCGGTAAAAGGAAAATTCCATCGGTGCCGATGCCTACGACCTGGGTTTCCTCGCCTCGCATGATGTCGGGCACACCGGCCGGATTGTGAAAGACAAGGCCGGGAACAAAATAGAATGGTTGTTCGAAGCCATCGAAGGAGATTGGTTGCAGGTCTGCCAATCCAGCCGGCACATCAGCATAGGGCACCTCGCTCCAGCCTTGGCGGGCGCCGATCATGCCCGACGCCAAAATGGGCGAATATGCGAATTCCTTTAGCCAATCACCGGCGAATTGCCGCAGAGCTGTTGCAAAATCGCCATTATTGATCTGCAGAATTCCATAAGGGCCGACCCGTGTCGCCAAGATTTCGCCTGCCGCGCCGATGAGGTAACCACGAAGACTAGTCGTACCCCAGTCTAAACTAAGTAATTCAACTTTAGGCGGCATCCGCCCGCCGGCCGGTGGCCCAATAGCGCCAGACCCCGTTTTCGTTTGCCTCGCGGATTATACGCCCTTGGCCCATTAAAAAATGCAGATGCGAGACGGCTTCGCTCATCCCCAAAAGCGCCTCGTATTCATTAAGCTGTCGCGAGAACATCACTTTTAAGGTCGACAGGACTTTTGTTGGTTCACGGCAGAAATCTTCCAGAACCATGAGGCGGTGGTCGTGATGCTGCCGCAAAAAGGCAAGTCGTGGATGCAGGCGATAGAACGGCAGGCCATGCGATGGCAATACAAGGGTGTCTTCGGGTAAATGATTAAAATTAGTTAGGGTATCCAGATAAAGCTGTAGGGGGTTAGCGTCTGGATCCGAAGCATGTACGCCAATATGCGGCGTTATTTTTGGCAGGATCTGATCCCCCGAGATCAGTACCTTAGTATCAGAATTGAACAGGCACATATGTTCCGGAGAATGACCACGGCCGATAATGACCTGCCATTTTCGGCCTCCGATCACAATGTCTTCAGTCTCCTGAACTGAATGAACTTGTGGTGGCAGCGGGGTCACCGCGCTACTGAAATGACGGTAGCTGCTCTTGGCCATTGCTGCTAGGGCTGTTTCGGATAGTCCGGCCCTGCGGAAATAAGCTACATGCCAGTCCGGCATGGTGTCGTGCTGATCAAATTCAGCGACGCGGCCTTGCAGCCATTCTCTGTGTGTCATCCACAATGGGCAATCCCACTTCCTGGTAAGCCAGCCGGCCTGACCTATATGATCAGGGTGAAAGTGGGTGCAAATCACCCTGGTCACTGGCCGGCCTTCCAGGAAATCTGCGAAAACGCTTTCCCACAGATCACGGATTTTATCCGAGCGCATGCCGGTGTCGATGATGCTCCAGCCTGCCCCATCACGCAGTAGCCAAAGATTTATATGGTTTAGACCGGTCAGTTCTAAAGGCATTCGGACCCAGAATATGTCGGGCGCCACTTCAGTTGGCCTGCCAAAATCAATGGCCTCTGTATAGGCGTATTGAACTTCCAGATTTTTGTGGATGTCTACTGGCATTAATCGTCTTTCCGTGTATCGATCGCGGCCCGCGATCGCCACGTTCACTACCTCATCACTGATGATATGAAAAAAATCCGAACGCCATGCTAGCTTAGCCTAAACGTGTACGTCAAACTTATGCTGCCAGAGAGATGTTGGCCTATTACTTTGGAGTGAGGTAGCTCCTTTCACCCTCTGTTTGACAATTTTCGATGTGAACTGCTTTGGCGAAGCGTACTGATAGTACAATCTCCAGCACCTAGTCATTTTTCCTCAAATAGAATTCTAGAGGAGGTTTAAAATCTATGGAAAACCAACGATGTTGTTGAAATATTGCCTCCTAATGCATGTTTACATGGATGATTAGTGCCTATTCGGAAAGAGTTAGTAGGTGTCGCTCCTCTAATTCACTAGCTGCTCCGCTTCAATCGCATATAATGGCGCCGCGCCCGCTGTTATAGCTGGCAGCAGCGCAGGCGCCTGAGGCAACAATTGCTCTCCGAAGAACCGCGCTGTGGCTGTGCGTCCTGACAGAAATGGTCCATCAGCCTCGGGTTCGTCAGCCAGCTTGATGGCGCGTAGTCCGCCTTTGGCGATCAGGTATCCACCAACGGTCAGGCCGAACATACGCAAGTAAGGGGTGGCGCCTGCAGCTGCCGAATTAGGGTCATCCGCCATTACCTTCAAAAGCCAGTTGGAGGCTTCCTCCAGGCCATCTAGCGCAGCAGCGAGGTTGGCCCGCGTGGCGGCGAAGGCCTTGCCACCTTCGGCTAGCTCGTTGTCCAGGTCACGCATCTCAGTCAGATAACGACGTACGACTTCGCCTCCCGACATGGTCAGTTTACGCATGACCAAGTCCAGGGCCTGTATGCCGTTGGTGCCTTCATAGATCGGGGCGATCCGCGAATCGCGGAAATATTGCGCCGCCCCCGTTTCTTCGATAAAACCCATGCCGCCGTGAATTTGCACGCCAAGGGAGGCGACTTCACAGCCTATGTCCGTGCACCATGCTTTTGACAACGGCGTCAGCAACTCAGCTAACTGACTATGCCAAGCACGCTGATCCTCATCTTCATGATGATGCGCCAAATCCAAAGCCTGTCCATTAACGTAACAAAGTGCGCGCATGGCATCGATCTGCGCCTTCATGGTCATCAGCATGCGGCGCACGTCCGCATGCTCTACAATCACTGACGAACCCGGTTCCGTGGCGCCGATAGACTTGCCTTGGCGCCGTTCCAAAGCATACGCTACAGCATGCTGATAGGCCCCCTCTGCGATTGCCAGTCCCTCAATCCCGATGCCCAGGCGGGCAGCGTTCATCATCGTAAACATGCACCGCATGCCCTTGTTCTCGTCGCCTAGCATGTAGCCAACTGCGCCTTCGTTGTCACCATAGCTCATTACGGCGGTTGGAGAGGCGTGGATGCCCAGCTTTTCTTCCAACTTGATGCAGCGTAAGTCATTACGCTGTCCCAGGCTTAAATCCTCGTTGACTAGGAATTTTGGCACTACAAACAAAGAGATACCGCGTGTTCCGTCGGGGCTGCCCGGGGTCCGTGCCAGTACGAGGTGAATGATGTTCTCGACATAGTCATGTTCGCCGTAGGTTATAAATATCTTCTGCCCTTTGATCCGCCAAGTACCATCCCCGGCGGGCTCCGCCCTGGTGCGCAAGGCACCTACATCTGAACCGGCATGGGGTTCTGTCAGGTTCATGGTGCCAGTCCATTGCCCGGTGACCAGGTTTTCCAGGTACGTCGCCTTCAATTCGCCACTACCATGAGCGCTGATTGCCTCGATTGCGCCCTGCGTCAGCAAGGGACAGACAGCAAAGCCCATGTTGGCGCTGTTCCATAGTTCAGCGCAGGCATTTGCTAGAGAGACGGGCAGTCCCATCCCACCATAATCGGTATCGAAAGGGATGCCGTTCCAGCCGCCGTTACGAAAGGCTGCATAGGCCTCCCGGAAGCCATCGGGCGTGGTCACCACACCATTGGCCAAAGTAGAGCCCTGGGTGTCGCCTTGACGGTTCAGGGGCGCCAGGATTCCTGAAGCCAGCTTGCCTGCCTCTTCCAATACCGCTTCAGTTGTTTCCCTGTCCGTTTCGGCGAATTTTGGCAGGCTCAAAAGTCCGTCTAAATCGCAAATCTGGTTCAGTGTAAAGCTGATGTCCTTTAGGGGGGCTTGATAAGCACTCATAGTGGCGACCCTCATCACAGGCATTAGATTGACTGATTACTTTGGTAATATGCTATCTCTGCCCCGAAAGGCAACGACAAGCTTTGTTGGTACTGTTGCCAGTAGAAGAAGAAGCGGATGAATGATCAGGCAAATACCTTGAGTGACGAACTTAATGCCTACGATCGGGTGTCCGAAGGTACCCGATGGCCAACCATGTTGACCCATGTGGACCGGGAGCGGCAGGACTGGTACCACCGGAACTTGGATGTAGACGGCGCCTTTTTTGGTGCATTGGCGGATGTCTCAATCTTTGCCCAGGATGTCTCCCGAACCATTGCCAAAGCCGGCCTTCCCAATGATGGTCGTATTTTGTTGAGCCAGCGTATTTTTCAGACGGGGTACGTTCGTTTAGGCGAGGAGCTTTCCGTGGAAGCCGAGGTTGGTCCGGATAGTGATGGACCCCGAGGGCGTTACTTGACCTGTAATATTGGCTTTCGCCGCACCAACCGGGCGGTAGCACTGCGCATGGTGACCCAGTACCTGCTACCATTCGCTAAGGTGCCGGATTTGCCGAGAACGACTACTACACCCCCCGATCCTGCGCAGGGTATGGAGGTCGTTGGGCGTCTGGAACTGACGCCGGCGAATGTAGCCGAATTTGCGCAGGAAGCTGGAAATTTAATACATTCGGACCCAGAATACGCTCATGCCAGAGGTTTTCGTGCACCCATCGCCCAAGGCTTGATGCAATTGACCGCAATGCATAGCGCAGTGGTCAAACAGGCTATGCCATGGGAGATGGACCTACACACCCGATTTGTACGACCGGTGTTTTGGGACAGCGAATTGGTCCTTTATGCCGATCCGGGACGCCGCTTGTATCGCTGTGTGGATCAGCATGGCAAAATGACGGCGGAGGCAACTCTGAACCATTTGACCATCGTGGATATGGAACCGTGAGGCGAACTGTGACGCTAGTTGGTCGGGCTGATCGGGCCGAGGATCGGGCGCAGGCCGCCGCCCTGCTGAGAGAAGGACAGCTTGTCGCCTTCCCAACCGAGACCGTCTATGGCCTGGGTGCTGATGCCACTAACGGAGCGGCCGTTGCCACAATTTTCGAGGCCAAGCAGCGTCCTCACTTCAATCCGCTGATTGCACATCTATCAGAAAACGCCATGGTCGATGAAATTGCACTTTGGAATGAGGAGGCTCGTGCCCTGGCCAAGGCCTTTTGGCCCGGCGCCCTGACATTAGTGCTGCCGCGCAAGCCGGATTGCATCATCGCTGATATTGTCTCTGCTGGTTTGGATACGATTGCTTTACGTATTCCTAGCCATCCACATGCCCGGGCCTTGCTAAGGGCCACGGGTCGTCCGGTTGCGGCCCCATCGGCCAATCGCTCCGGACGGATTAGTCCCACGATGGCCGCGCATGTGAACGAGGAATTTGACGCGCAGGTTGCCATGGTTCTGGATGGCGGCTCCTGCGAGATAGGTCTGGAGAGTACTGTGGTGGGATTTCAGGATGGCCGTCCTGCATTGCTGCGTCCAGGCGGCATAGTCCTGGAGGATTTGGAGCTAGTGGTGGGGCATCTAATGGCAGTAACAAACCCTGCCGCGCCGCAATCGCCGGGGCAATTGGCAAGCCATTATGCTCCCAACAAAAAACTACGTCTGAATGCCATGAATTGCGCTGTCGGCGAATTGCTAGTCGGCTTTGGTACGGTCCATGATGGGCCCTACAACCTGAGCCCGCGCGGCGACCTTCGTGAGGCGGCAGCGAACCTTTTCGCCATGTTGCGGCAGGCCGATCAGGGTCCGGGCCAGGTCATCGCCGTGGCATCAATACCTAACGAAGGTGTAGGCCGGGCTATAAATGACCGCCTGCAACGGGCCGCCGCGCCACGGGCCTGAGCTTGTTGCTGGCAGGCAAAAGCGTTACATCAATTTAATGGGATCAAACACTGAACGACCCAATGCAGTGCCGGATGCCGTCTTGGACAGGATTAAGGCGGCAGTGGGCTCCAAGGGCTATACGACTGACCCGGATGAAATTGCCCTGCAATGCCAGTCATGGCGGGATAACTGGTGCGGCTGGGTGCCTATGGTCGTGCGCCCGGCCAATGTGCAGGAAGTCGCCGCCGTAGTCGGCATTTGCGCTGAAACGGGTACCTCGATCGTGCCCCAAGGCGGCAACACGGGCCTGACAGGGGGTGGCCAACCCCATGACACAGGAACAGAAATAATTCTTTCCACATCACGCATGAACAAAATCCGAGAGATTGATACCACCAACAATACCATGACCGTGGAAGCAGGTTGCATCCTGTCCAATCTGCAGGATGCAGCGTCGGAGGCTGATCGTCTGTTCCCGTTGTCGCTGGCGGCAGAAGGCTCGTGCCAGATTGGTGGAAATTTATCAACCAACGCTGGCGGCACCCAGGTGTTGCGCTATGGCAATGCGCGCAATTTGGTCTTGGGACTGGAAGTTGTCCTGTCCGATGGTCGTATCTGGGATGGCTTGCGTGGGCTGCGCAAGGATAATACTGGTTATGACTTAAAACAGTTCTTCATCGGTGCCGAAGGCACCTTGGGCATTATCACGGCGGCGGTGTTGAAGCTGTTTGTGAGGCCAACCGAGATTCAAACTGCTCTTGTAGCCGTGCCGGACCCGGGCGCTTCTCTGCATCTATTGAGCCGGATGCGCAATTCGGTCGGTGAGCGGGTAACTGCATTCGAACTGATCCAGCGGCGGGCCATCGATTTTGTTCTACGGCATCTGCCTAATATTTCCGATCCCTTTGACCAGGAACATCCTTGGTATGTATTGATGGAGGTTTCAGGCCAGGGATCCCCGGAAAGTTTGCGAGGCCCGGTGGAAGAGGTGCTGGAAGGCGGAATGGAGGCTGGTGAGGTGCTGGATGCGGTGGTGGCGGCCAACCGGTCTCAGGGCGCGGCGCTGTGGAAGATCAGAGAATCTATACCCGAGGCGCAGATCCATGAAGGGCAATCCGTCAAACACGATGTCTCCGTGCCACTGTCCCGTATAGCAGAATTCATAGAGCGGGCTGACAAGGCCTTGCAGGGCGCCTATCCCGGCGTACGTTGCGTAGCCTTTGGTCATATTGGCGATGGCAATATCCACTACAATCCGGCCCAGCCGCTGGGTCCGGATGGCGATGAATTCGGGGCGGCCCATGGTGAAGTCAATCGCATCGTACATGACCTGATCGCGGAGCTGAATGGCTCCATCTCCGCCGAACACGGTCTCGGCCGCCTGCGCCGGGAAGAGGCCAGGCGCTACAAGTCAGATGTCGAAATGGACTTGATGCAAAAAGTCAAAGTTGCCTTGGATCCCGGTAATATAATGAACCCCGGTAAGGTGGTGTAATTTGAACCCATCGGTGCAGGCGGCGGGACATAGCCGCTGGGGCATCGTGGTTCTTGCCATCACATGTGGCATCGTGGCGGCGATCCAGGTAGGCAAGGTACCGCCGCTGATCACCCAGTTGCAGGTGGACCTGGAAATGTCCCTCGTCACGGCTGGTTGGCTGGCGTCGTTATTCAATCTAACAGGCGCACTGCTGGGGATCCTTGGGGGCGCTGTGGCCGACAAAGTAGGGCCCCGGCGAGTTCTGATGGCCGGCCTAGGAGGATTTGCTGCAGCCGGATTTGTTGGAGCCCTGGCGGATCATGGTACCTGGCTACTGGCGTGCCGGACCGTTGAAAGCATGACTATGCTGGCTTGCACCGTATCCGCGCCCCGTTTCATCGTCGCTGCCACGAACAATCGGCATCGTAACTTGGCTATGGGGGCCTGGGGCAGTTTCATGCCTGTGGGTATGGCCTTCGCCCTGATCGGTGCGCCACCCATTGCCGCGATATTTTCCTGGCAAGGGGTTTGGCTGACGGCCGCCAGCTTGGCTGTCGTTTGTATGGTCGCTGTTTGGATCATAACTGCGCCGCGTCGCTGGCCGCAGGTGCCTGGTTCAGGTGCTTCTATTCCTTGGCGACAACTAGGACAGGCGGCGTTGCGGCCAGGTCCCTTGCTAATGGGGTCTTGTTTTGCCCTGTACTCCCTTCAGTTTTTCGCTATTGCTTCGTGGTTGCCGACATATTTGATCGAGATTTTGTCGTTCACGCCTCATCAAGCAGGTCTTGCTACTGCGCTCGTGGTATTTGGCAACGGCCTGGGAAATTTGTTCGCCGGCATACTTTTGCACCGAAACGTGCGCCGGGTCTGGCTTCTGGTTGTGGCCTATGCCCTTATGCTCTTGTGTTCGTTGGGCATTTTTGCTCCCTCCGTCGATGTATTTTGGAAGCTGCCTCTGGCCTTCGCGTTTAACTTCTTCGGCGGGTTGCTGCCGGCCGCTTGTTTGGCGGGCACGGCAGATCACGCGCCCCGACCCGAAATGATTGGTACCGTCAACGGTGTCGTGGTGCAGGGCGCAGCCATTGGCAGCCTAGCGGGGCCGCCAGCCATGGCGGTAATGATCACCGGTTTTGACGGCTGGGCGGGAACCTATTGGCTGATGGTGGTCTGTTGTATTGCCGGTCTGAGCCTTGCCGCTTGGTTGGGTCGCATCGAACGACGCCTGGGGATCTCCTAGAATAAGCTGCCTTGGGTCGGTGATGTCCGGACCTCGGCCATGCAGGCATCATCATCATTGCGCGGACTGTTCACCCGGTGGGAGACAGGGCGGGCTTTCATCCTGGGTGCATGCTCTGGTCTAAACAGCTCCGTTTGCGGCGTTTTTTCCGGATCGAGCCAGGCATTGAATTCTGTTGGTTCCAGGATTACTGGCATGCGGTGATGGATCGGGTGGAGTTCTTCCGAGGCCTCGGTGGTCAAAATGGCGAAGCTGACCACTTCCGTACTGTGACTATCGCCCCGCCTCTCCCACAGACCGGCGAAAACAAAGGGCGTGCCATCCATGCGGCTGATCCAATAGGGTTGTTTGTGCCCCTCCATCTTTTGCCATTCGTAGAATCCGTCGGCGGGGATGAGGCAACGCCGCCGACGATAGGCGGACCGGAACATAGGTTTTTCCGCCGCTGTCTCGCTACGGGCGTTGATCTGGCCGCTGCCTTTGGGGGCTATCTTGCCCCAGCTTGGGATCAGACCCCAGGTCATGTCATCTAGTAACATGCCGCTACCGCCTTCCGCGAGCCGGATCACTGGCGCGATCTGGGAAGGTGCGATGTTGTAGCGCGGCTGCATCCAGGCCGCTGCCGGCATATCAAACAGCTGGCGCATGGCCTCTTCAGGCAAGGTAAGGCTATAGCGTCCACACATTGGCAAATCTTTACGCAAACCTAATTAAAACAGTTAATTATACGTCTTTGTTACTATTAGTTGGGAATTTGTTGTCTCTATTTCGAATAATTGATTCAGAAAAGAATTTTACTGTTGGGAGATGCCAGACTATCGTTAGATAGTGCTCTGTCGGAGGCACACCGACCCTCTCGTTGGAGTAAAAAGTGTACACGAAAACGATCCTGTATGTCCCAGCCAAAACAATCCATCAGTTACCCATGAAGACACCCCTATAAATGCCTTGACGCGCCACCTATCGCCTTAGCCAAAACGTGACGTTATGATGGCTTGAATAGGTCGTCCCGCGATGCCACCTTGCGACCTTGCAGCCAACTGTGAGTGATCGTTGAAGCTATGATATCGTGTCTCTGTTCTCCAAATCGCCGAATTCTGGTTCTGCCTGTCCTAGTGGGCTTTTTGACGTTGGTGATGGCCTTGGCGCCGGACTACACACTGGCGGAAGAAAAGCAGAGCAAGAAAAAGGGTCCACGGGCCGCTCTGGTTAGCGTCGACAAGGTACGTGCGGTTAAGGTCTCGCAGACGATTCCGGTTTTGGGCCGCTTGGTGGCCCGGCGCTCAGGCGTGGTTGCAGCTCGTGTTGCCGGACCAGTGGCCGAGATGCGGTCCGCCGTTGGTGATCGGATGAAAAAGGGCGATGTGGTCGCTGTGTTGGTGCGCGAAAGGTTGCATTGGGTACGCGAGCGCCGCGCAGCCGAGGTTGCCTCGAATAAGGCGCTTTTAGCCTCCCGCCAGGCTGAATTGGTTATGAAAAACCAGGAACTGGCCCGTCTGGACAAGCTACGCAAAACTAAGTCGGCAGCGTATCGTGCCTCGAAATTCGATGCCATGAGTCAAGAAGTTTCCATGTTGAACAGCCGTGTGGCGGAGGCTTCCGCGCGTCTCAAACAGGTGGAAGCCGATGCCCGTTTAGCCCAGATTAATCTGAATTACGCCACCATTCGCGCACCGTTCTCGGGCGTGGTGACCCACCGGCATACGGATGTGGGTGCTTATCTGAAGGTCGGTCAGGCTGTGGTTAGCTTGATTGATGACAGTGCCCTGGAGGTGGAGGCGGACGTGCCCGTGCAACGCATCGCTGGCATATACCCTGGCGCGGCGGTTAGCGTACGCATCAATGGCGTCACGGTTTGGGCTAAGGTTCGTGCCGTGGTGCCCCAGGAAAATCCCCAAACCCGTACTAGGGCAGTGCGCTTTACAGCGGATTTAAATGAAATTGAGGGCCACCTTGCGGGCAATCAGAGCGTCACTGTTTCCGTGCCAATTGGCGGCGACCGGAAGGTCATTTCCGTGCACAAGGACGCAGTCCTGAAGCGCCAGGGTAATGATATGGTCTTTGTCGTGGTCAAGGGAGCCGCCCGCCCTCGCATTATTGCTATCGGAGATGCAGTTGGGGGGCGTTTTGTGGTCCGGAATGGGCTCAAATTGGGGGATGTTGTTGTGGTGCGCGGCAACGAGCGTTTATTCCCCGGTCAGCCCGTTCGCTTTTGACCACCAAGGGGGATAGGTCATGAACCTGATCCGCATATCCATCGAGCGGCCCATCGCTGTGTTAGCGGCGGTGTTTATGATTGTCCTGTTTGGCCTCTTGGCCTTGCAGACTATTCCTATCCAACTGACACCGGATGTGCGCAGGCCCGTCTTGAATATTCAGACCACTTGGCATGGCGCGGCGCCTGCCGAAATGGAACGGGAGATCATCAATCGCCAGGAAGAGGCCCTGAAGGGTTTGCCGGGAGTTGCCAGTATAACCAGCCGGGCCGAGGATGGCCGAGCCCGGATCAATTTGGAGTTCAATCTTGACCAAAATATGGACAGGGCGCTTTTGCTGGTAGCGAACCGTCTGGATCGGGTGACCGGCTATCCCGACGAAGCGAATGAGCCCACAATACGTACATCATCTTCAGACGATAACCCCATCGGTTGGTTCATCATCGATCGGTTGGCGGACAACAATCAGCCGATCCATACCCATTATGATGTAGTGGATGATCTCGTCCGCGACCGGCTGGAGCGCGTGCCGGGTGTGTCTCGGGTGAATATCTACGGCGGCGGCGAACGGGAACTTCGCGTTATTGTAGACCCGGAAAGGCTTGCTCGCTACGGCCTGACTGTGCTGCAAGTTGTCAACGCCTTGAAGGCGGCTAATTCCTCTATGCCAGGGGGCGATGTCGTCGAGGGCAAGCGGCGCTATGTGGTGCGCACGGTGGGTGAATTCACCACGCCCGAACAGGTTGCTGCCGTACTGGTTCGCTCCGAACGGGGCAGTGGCACGGGGCGCATCGGGCGCGTGACCATCGGCGATATTGCATCTGTCGAATTTGGCCATAAAACGGCTACTGCGTACATTCGGAGCTTAGGCAATCCAACACTAGCTGCCAGTACGATCCGTGATGCGGGAGCCAATGTGATCGAGGTCATGTCCGGCATACACGAGGCGATCAAGGAATTGGCCGCGGACACCTTACCCGCCGCTGGGCTGACCATTCGTCAAGTCTATGACGAAACTACCTATATAAATTCCGCCATCGATCTGGTGCAAAATAACATATTGGTTGGCGGCATGCTGGCCGGCATTATGTTGCTGCTTTTCCTGCGTTCTGTACGGGCCACGCTAGTCATCTCTTTGGCAATTCCGGTCTCCGTGGTTGGTGCCTTCGTGGCCATGGCGGCGTTGGGCCGGTCTCTGAATGTTATCAGCCTGGCTGGCATCGCCTTTTCAGTCGGCATGGTGGTGGATGCGGCCATTGTGGTGCTGGAGAATATCTACCGCCATCGTCAGGAAGGCACCCGGCCCCAGATTGCCGCATTCCTGGGCGCACAGCAGGTTTGGGGCGCCATTCTGGTGTCGGCTCTGACCACCGTTTTGGTTTTCTTGCCATTGTTGGTCATGAAGCTGGAGGTCGGACAATTGTTCCGGGATATCGCCGTTGCGATCTCGGTCTCGGTGCTGTTGTCGCTGCTGGTATCGGTGACTGTTGTACCGGCCCTGTCTCGTCGGTTGCTGCGGGATGGCATGAAAAGCCTGAAAAACCCCCTCCGCCTTCCCCTTATAGATGGCCTCGCCCGTGCCTTCAGCGATGGCGTCATGCAGTTCACTCACCTTGTAGTTCGCAGTCGCTCCATCGCCATTGCCATCGTCATCATTCTTTCGGGTGCGGGGGCCATCGTCACCTGGGGCTTTTTGCCCAAATTGGATTATTTGCCGGACGGCAATCGTAATCTGATTTTCGGTGTGATCATGCCACCGCCCGGCTACAACTTGGAGACGACCAAATCTATTGCCCAGCAATTAGAAAACACCGTCCGGCCCCTGTGGTCGTCGGTGTCCGGTCCGAAATCGGAGCCAGGAAAACCGCCGAAAATCGAGAATTTCTTCTACGTGGCTGCGCGTGCGACTACTTTTATAGGCGCCAGTGCGGTTGATCCGAAACGGGTAGGCGAATTAATCCCGGTCTTGCGGGCCCCCATATTCAAGGAGCCAGGAACCTATGGTTTTATCTCGAAACGTTCATTGTTCGGTCGGGGGATCGGCGGTGGCCGTAGCATCAATCTTGAAGTTTCTGGCCCAGATTTGGAAGTAGTACTTGGCGTGGCCGGACGCGCTGCTCGCCTTGTCGGTAAGGCACTGCCGCGGCGTCAAGGCAACCAACTGCGGCCTAAACCGGGGTTGGAACTTGGTGCGCCTGAGATACGGGTGGTGCCTGACCCCGTGCTCTTAGCCGACAACGGCGTCACGGCATTGGAACTGGGCCTGACCGTGGACGCCTTCAATGACGGCCTGCGGGTGGCGGAAGTCACCGTTGATGGTCGGCGTATCGATTTGATGCTGGTGGGTCCCGATGGGCAAATCAAGGCGACCCAAGGTATCGGAAATTTGCCTGTCGTCACACAGTCGGGCACCATCTTGCCGGTGTCATCCCTGGCGGATATCAGGATGACCGCCGGGCCCACGGAAATCCGCCACGTGGAACGGGAACGCACAGTGACCCTGGAAGTCCGCCCTCGGGCTGATCTACCATTGGAAGCGGCTATGGAGGTGTTGCAAATCCAAGTCATCGACGCCTTGCAGAAACAGGGTATGCCCTCTTCGGTAAAAATGCGTATGTCGGGAACAGCAGATAAATTGACTGCGGCCTGGGATCATCTGGTTGTGGATTTAGCCGTCGCCGTGATCATCGTCTATCTAGTCATGGCGGTTTTGTTCGAAAGTTTCCTCTACCCATTGATCATTCTCTTCTCGGTACCCCTGGCAACGGCGGGCGGCGTCTTGGGTCTGGCGTTGTTGAACACATATGTTTTTCAGCCTCTGGATATGCTGACCATTCTAGGATTTGTCATTTTGATCGGCATCGTTGTCAACAACGCCATTCTGATTGTGCATCAAACTCTATTCCTGGTGCGCCATGATGGCATGCATGCGAATGACGCGATCATCGAGGCGGTGCGTAACCGTATCCGGCCCATCTTCATGTCCACATTGACCTCCGTCTTCGGCATGTTGCCATTAGTCGTTTTTCCTGGCGCCGGGTCGGAATTGTATCGTGGTCTCGGTTCGGTGGTGCTGGGCGGGTTGTCTTTGTCGGCGGTCTTGACGCTTTTGATCATACCGCCCTTACTAAGCTTGGTTTCCGCTGTGGTGGAACGGGGTAGAAGTACAGATAGACAAGAGACCGCACAACCGGCGGAATAACTAGGTGGATAGGATTGCGAGATGACAAATTACGTATCGGCGACAGAGCTAAAAGCCATGTTGCATGACGGCGGTGAATTGGCCCTGTTGGATGTCCGGGAAGAAGGCGCGCACTCTCAATCCCATCTATTCTACACAGTACCTATGCCCTTGAGTACCTTGGAATTACAAGTCAGCTCTCTAGTGCCGCGTCTAGGCACACGGGTCGTGCTCGTCGACGCTGGAGGCGGATTTGCGGCGCGAGCTGCTAAAAAGTTGATCAACATCGGTTACTGGGATGTCTCCTGCCTGGACGGAGGTATCAAGAGTTGGGAAGCCGCCGGCTATGTGCTGTTTTCTGGTGTGCATGTGCCGTGCAAGGCGTTCGGCGAATTTGTGGAGCATCATTATGGTACTCCACATATTGATGCCGTGGTCCTGAGGGCCAAAATGGACGCCGGGGAAGATCTAGTCATCCTGGACAGCCGGCCAATGGATGAATTTCAAGTCATGAATATTCCGGACGGCGTTGATTGTCCCGGCGCCGAGTTGACAGCGCGGGTACACGATATTGCGCCTGATCCCGATACCCTGGTGGTGGTTAACTGTGCCGGTCGCACCCGCAGCATCATTGGCGCACAATCCCTTATCAATGCATGCATTCCAAATAAGGTGGTGGCCTTGAAGAATGGCACCATGG